>JAGQXH010000150.1 GCA_020436695.1 Lewinella sp.
TGGTAAAAGCCGTGTGATCCGCTTCCGTTGACCGCCAGTTTGCCCTCATTCAGGTTATTGCGGTAACGCCATACCCTGGCGCGATAGACTTCTCCGGGAGCGAATGCGGCCAGTTTGTAACCAAATCCATACTGTGCTCCTTCTCCTTCCGGCACCCGACAGGAAAACCAGCCGGAACAGGCCTTTTCCCGACTTTGATATTGCCCCTGATCAAACTCCTGTTTCCCATCCACAAAATGCTGACCGCGCACGCGCTCTGCATCGCAGATGATAAGTTCTCCGGGATCCAGTCTGGCCGGCCGGTATTGATAATGCCACAAAATATACCCCAGTCCCAGCAGTAGCACGCCCAGTAAACCAGTTACTAACCAGCGTTCGGACCGAACCTGTTGTGCCGACTTTTCATTCCGGGTAAGGATCATAAGGATACTTCGGGTTGATCAATAACGGATAAACGGGTAGCGGGAGAAAGGGCCGTGATCACTTCCTTAAGTTTTACCACCTGCCCCACTTCATCCGCCCGGGCTACGAAAGATAAATTTAAACCTTTTTCCAGGGTATCCATTCGCTTGAGCTCCACATAGGTCATGGTATCCGTCACCAGTTGGGTGATGCGTGACAGGTCTTCCAGATCGGTCTGGATGTAGATAAAGAGCTCGTCCTGCTGCTTGAAGGAAGTACGTCCGCTGATCTTCTTTCCCAGAAAGAGCAGGCCGATGATCACCGTAAAGGCGACAATCGCGAGAATGGGTTGGTTGGCACCTCCGGCCAGTCCCACTCCAATGGTAATGAAGAGATAGGTCAATTCTTCCGGATCCTTAATAGCGGCCCGGTAACGCACAATGGACAGGGCGCCGACCAGCCCCAGGGATAAGGCAATCGAAGATTTTACGATCATAATGATCAGCATGGTCCCCAGCGCCAGCGGCAAAAAATTGGCGGCGAACTTACGACGGTTGGAAATGGCGTTGCCATAGCGTACGTAGAACAATCGCAGTAATGCAATCAGCAATGCTGTTACCAATATATTGAGCAGGAACTCATCCAGCGGGACATTATTGGAAAACTCCTGAATATACTTTTCCTGGATCTTTTGAAAGATATCCATAGCTTATCATTTGAGCAGGCAAAATAGGAGTTTTTGACTAGAAGTGATCAGTTGTCAGTTTTGGTCGTGTGTAAAATATTCGTAGTTGCGGTTACTGCTGCCTCCTCATTCCGTTTACGCAATGGGCCCTGTCAACCGTAAGCCATTTATCGTAAACCGTTCACCGTCCCCATCAAACCCTTTCAATAATGGTTGCGTAGCCCTGCCCTACTCCGACACACATGGCCACCAGGGCATATTGTTTGTTTTGCTCGTGCAATTCGAGTGCTGCCGTGTGCAGGATGCGCGTACCGGATACTCCCAGTGGATGACCGATGGCAATGGCACCACCGTTGGGATTGATCCGGGGGTCATCATCGGCGATGCCTAACTCGCGCATGCAGGCCAGGGTCTGGGCGGCAAAGGCTTCGTTGAATTCCAGAATATCCATCTGATCGAGGGTAAGTCCGGCTCTTGCCAGTGCTTTTTTGGAAGCGTCTACCGGGCCGATGCCCATAATGCGCGGTTCCACGCCCACTACACCGGAGCTGACGATGCGGGCCAGAGGCTTCAGCTGATATTGCTTCACCGCATCTTCGGAGGCGATGAGTGTGGCCGCTGCCCCGTCATTCAATCCGGAAGCGTTGCCGGCTGTGACAGTTCCGCCTGATTTCTTAAAGGCGGTGCGCAGTTTAGCGAGTACTTCCAGTGAAGTATCGGGTTTGATGAATTCGTCGGAATCAAAAATGATCGGATCGGCTTTGCGCTGCGGTATTTCCACCGCCACGATCTCTTTGGCCAAACGGCCATTGGCCTGGGCCCGGGCTGCTTTCATTTGCGACCAGTAAGCAAATTGATCCTGATCCGCCCGGCTGATCTGGTACATTTCGGCCAGATTTTCGGCCGTTACACCCATGCCATCCGTACCATACAGATCGTGCAATTTTTGATTGATAAAGCGCCAGCCGAAGCTGCTGTCGTGCATTTCGGAGTCATTGCCGAAAGGCTGTGATACCTTGGAGATCACCCAAGGGCCCCGGGTCATATGCTCTACTCCACCGGCGATGACCAGATCAGCATCACCGGCTTTGATGGCGCGATTGGCATGGATGATAGCCGACATACCGGAGGAGCAAAGTCGATTGACCGTTTCGCCCGGTACCGTATAGGGCAATCCCGCCAACAGCAGGCACATGCGGGCTACATTGCGGTTGTCTTCACCGGCCTGATTGGCACAGCCGAGGATAACATCGTCGTAGGCATTCGGTGGGATCTCCGGGTATCTTTCTACCAGGGCCTTGATCGGTATCGCGCCGAGATCATCGGTTCGAATGGGA
The DNA here is from genome assembly GCA_020436695.1 of Lewinella sp. Lineage (GTDB taxonomy): Bacteria > Bacteroidota > Bacteroidia > Chitinophagales > Saprospiraceae > Flavilitoribacter. The sequence goes on from JAGQXH010000150.1 coordinate 2,425, forward strand.
GACAGCGTGCCCCTGAAATTCCCAAAAGGTGTTCTTACACCGTCTATAAGGTATGCTTCTTTCATATTAGTCGTTAGTGATCATGCGCACCGCGTGATGATCATCCCGCATGAGATCCGGTGGATCGAAATCGGGATCGACAGTGCAAATGACAGTCTTGCTATTGACTTGCTTTACGAATGATTATTGGTTCGAGGCTAATTGTTCTTTCCAGTCTATATCCAGCTCAGGTACCAGTTTGATCAAGGCCTCAGCCAGATGAATATTTTCCGCCAGGGCCAACTCACAGGCTTCACTGACGATCTTTTTAGCTTCTTTTCTGGAGCGGTATTCCGCTAAGATAAAACTGGCCCGCTCGGAAAAGACCAGGCCGTTCAATTTTTCCAGATTGGCCCGCACGGCAGCCTTATTGATCTGCATATTTTTCGAGATCGTCAAGGCATGGTTTAAAGCGCTGCCCGTTGCCATCATCATTTGCGGATAGGTCAGCCATTCTAACGCCCAACTTGCGCCATCGCGCTCATGTTGGTGTAGTATGGTTTGAAAATTCGCACCGGCCAGTTGGCCGACGTATCTCGACAGAGCTACGGTGGCTTCACTCAGGACGGGATTGTTCTTATGCGGCATGGTACTAGAACCACCGCCCCCTTCTGCATTTTCAACGATCTCACCCACTTCCGTTTGCGCCAGCAGCAGGATATCCTGCGCCATTTTCCCGAGTGAACCCGTCAGCAGGGCCAGCCAGTTGGAAAACTCTACCAGGTTATCTCTCTGATTGTGCCAGACTCCGATGTATCCCAGATTCAGCCTTTCAGCCATTAGCCGGGCCGTATCCGCCCCGAGTTCTCCCAGCACAGACAGGTTTCCTCCAGCTCCACCGAGTTGCACCACCAGCAGACGGGGTCTTAGCTGGTCCAACCTTTTCAGGTGTCTTTCCAGAGGGATTCTCCAATTATCGATCTTTTGGGCATAAGTGATCGGCACCGCCTGTTGCGTTCGGGTCCGGGCTACCGTCAGCGTTTGCTGATGTTTATTAGAAAGTGTCTTAAGGTGTTTAATGATCTCTTCCAGCCGTATTTTAATGATCTTCAACACATCCCGGATGATCATTACGTTGGCTGTGTCTACAATATCCTGTGAGGTGGCGCCCCAATGCAGGTAGTCCTGAGTCTCTGCCGATAGTTTCTGCTTAACAATAGCCAAAAGTGGAATAATGGGTATGCCATTGGCCAGCGTCCCATCTGCCAATTGTGTCGAATCGGGCTGTCCCCCTTCTAATACCTGTGCTATTTCCCGGGCCGCCTTTTTAGGAATAACCCCCAACTGTGCCTGAGCTTCTGCCAGAGCGATCTCCGCATTGAGCATATGCCGAATAAATTGCTCATCGGAGCAACAGGCAGCGATTTCCGGGTCCGATAGGTATTTGGAATAGATCTCAGGCATCAAAAAATACGGTTTCGTGCTCGCCCTGCATATGGATATCAAACTGATAAACGATCTGGCCGCCCATCTCATTGCGCCGGGCGATCAGGGTATGCCGACGATCTTCATCAATCAGGTTTAACACCGGATCATCTGCATTAGCAGCCACCTCGTCCGAAAAATAGATCCGGGTATATACGTGACTGAGTAGTCCGCGCATCATCACTACCACATTGATATGCGGTGCCTGTCCATCTTTGGATTTCGGTTTTATGGTATTAAATGTAAATGTATTGCCGCGCTCCGTTCCCGTTCCCCAGCGGCCAAAGCCATCGAGGGTATCATCCTGCCGTAATTCGATCATTGCATCCGGAATAATGGCTCCATTTCCGTCAAAGAGCCTGCCTTTGATGAGGATGCGTTCTTCCGCTTCACTGGCATCCTTATACAGATAATTGTCGGCAATGCTTTTGAAATCGTAGAGGTATTGCTCGGGGGTCAGGCCGTAAGCGAAATAGGGGCCGACGGTTTGAGAGGGGGTTTGTTGGTATTTTTTATTCATAAGTTCAATACTTTTCAGCTATCCTCGCTTTGAAACAAAATTTCGATTGATAAGCCCGCAAGGGATTGGTAAGCGGAATTTACAGGCTTAGCAATCTCTATCGAGCTTACTAATCCTAGGCGCAACAACCAACTACCCAATACGCACTACTAAATACTTAATGATCCTCGGTTTCAAAAGGCGTGGCCTGACGCCCCTTCAACACGATATTAAATTCATAGGCCAGGGCAAATTCCGGTTCCGTCACATCCATGCTGAAATCTGCGATCAGCAATTTTCGACCGGCCTCGGGTACCCCATTAAAAATAGGATCATATTGCAAAAGTGGATCGCCCGGGAAATACATCTGGGTTACCAGCCGGCTTTCCAGGAAATTACCGAAAAGCGAAAAGTGGATGTGATTGGGCCGCCAGGCATTGTAGTGATTGCCCCAGGGGTAAGCGCCGGGCTTGATGGTGTAGAACTTGTAATTCCCCTGCTCATCGGAAAGGGTGCGGCCCGCCCCTAGGAAATTGGGATCCAGCGGCGCATCGTGCTGGTCTACTTTGTGTACGTAGCGCCCGGCAGCATTGGCCTGCCAGAGTTCTACCAGTGCATTGGGAATAGGGCGTCCCTGTTCGTCCATCACCTTTCCGTAAACAATGATGCGCTCGCCCAGCGGCTCGCCGTTGATGCGTGAGTTTTTTGTCAGGTCGTGATCCCATTTACCCAGCTCACTAGTGCCGTACACCGGCAGACGGGCATCCATCAGATACTCATCGATGGTGATCAAAGGCTTTTTTGGGCCCCGCAGCACCGTCGACTTATAGTCCGGATAAATTAAGGGTGGATGTACCGACCAGTCTCTTTTATTCATCTTTCTGTCCTGCTTGGTTATCAAATATTTTCTTGGCAATTTTCATAGCTCCGTTCGTTACCGGTACTCCGGCGTAGATCCCCGTATGCAACAGCACTTCCTTCACATCTTCTACCGAAGCCCCCGTATTCCGGGTGGCCCGCAGGTGCATTTCCAGTTCCGCCTCGTGGCCCAGAGCGGCCAGCAGGGCAATGGTGATCATACTCCGTTCCCGTTTGGTCAGTTGCGGCCGCGACCAGATGCTGCCCCAGGCACTGTTGACGATGTATTCCTGAAAATCCCGGTCGAAATCGGTCTTATTGGCTTCCGCCCGGTCTACGTGGGCATCGCCGAGCACGGCACGGCGGGTTTGCATGCCGCGTTCGTAGAGCGATGTATTTTCTGATGCGACACAAAATTCCAGAATGAGCCTGGCCACACGCTCCGGTGCTTCAATGCAGGGCAGGTGCCCTACTCCATTGATGATGACTGCTTTTGCCGAGATCTTGGCAGCCTCTGCCCGGACAAATGCAGCAGTTGTACCCACGTCTTCCGATCCTCCGATGAATAAGGCAGGTTGATCAACCTTTTGCAATACCCGATGATAATCCGCATCGCGAATGGCGGCACAGGCCTGGATGTAGCCGAGATTGGTATTGCGTTCCAACATATTGGTGTATCCAGCAGTCTCGGCTGGATGCGTCTGTCGAAAGTCTGAAGACAACCAGCGTGCGATGATGGAATTAGACATTGCCGCAATGCCCCCTTCCCGAATGATATTGATCCGCTCATTCCAGGAGTCGGCAGTACCGAGTTTTGCTCCGGTATTACTGAAGATCAATCGGTCGATCCGCTCCGGATAGCGGCTCGCCAGGCTATAGGTGATCAGTCCTCCAATGGACAGTCCTAATACTGACGTTTTTTTAATGCCCAGATGGTCCATCAGAAAAATGACATCATCCGCATAATCATCAATACTCACCTTACCTTCCTCCGTAGATGACAGACCGTGCCCCCGTTTATCAAAGCAAAGCACATTAAACTCGTTTTGGATCAAAGGCAGGAGCCCGTCCCAGATTGACAGATTAGTGCCCAGAGAATTAATGAGTACCAGATTTTTGTCTCTTTTCTGATCCAGCCAGCGGTAATACAAGGCCAGGGTTCCCCGGTTTACAAATGCCATTAGATCTCTTTTAATCCCACGTAATTTTCGGCAATAGTTGTGCGCATGGCCACCGACCGCCGGATATAGTCAAACTGAGCTTTCTGCAATTCATAGTCAAACGAACCGAAGTCGTGCTGCCGGTGAAACTGCCGGGTCATAAAGTTAGAAAAATGCTGGTAACGCCACACCCGGCGCAGACAATCCTGAGTATAGGCTTGTAGTCCCCGTTCATCACCATTTTCGTACCAGCCTTTCAGTGCAGTGGCCAGTATTTTTATATCCGCCACGGCGAGATTCAGGCCTTTGCCACCGGTAGGTGGTACGATGTGTGCTGCGTCTCCGGCCAGATACATCCGTCCATGCTGCATGCCATCGATCATGTAACTGCGCATAGGCGTAATGCCCTTTTGAATGATCGGCCCCTCGTTGAGCGTCCAGCCCGGAGTGCCCAAACGGGTATGCAGGCTTTCCCAGATGCGTTCATCCGGCCAGTTGTCTACATGATCGTCATTATCGACCTGCAAGTACAGTCGGCTGATCTTAGGTGAGCGATAACTCAGCAGGGCAAATCCTTCTTTGTGAAAGGCATAGATCAGTTCATCCGAAGAAGGGGGCGTTTCTGCCAGTATGCCCAGCCAACTAAAAGGGTACTCGATGTCAAACCGGCGAAAGGTATGCGTTGGTAAGGTTTCCCGGCCAATACCGTGGTAGCCGTCGCAGGCCGCTACAAAATCGCAATGCAGTTCATGGGTTTCGCCGTTTTGCTCATAGTGAATGACGGGGTTTTTCGATTCTATCCCTTCTATGCGTTTAGCCTCCGCTTCAAAATGTATGACCTTCCCATTATCATCTACCAGGTCCTTGATCAGGTCACGTACCACGAAACGCTGCCCGTAAATGGTAATGTGGCGACCACCGGTCAGTTCATCGAATGGAATATGTACCCGCTCTCCGTTAAAGCTGAACATAACGCCGTGGTGAGGGATGCCTCTTTCGTCCAGATTTGCGGAGACGCCCAGTTCGCGGAGCATATCTACCGTGTTTTGCTCCAAAAGGCCCGCGCGCAGGCGGTTTTCCACATAATGCCGGCTGCGATGTTCGAGTACGATGTTGTCAATACCCCACAGGTGTAATTGCCTGGACAGGAACAGCCCGGCCGGGCCGGCTCCAATGATGCCTATTTGGGTGGTGGTTTTCATGATCTCTGGTTCTTACATGGATATGGTTTTGCTCCCGTCAAGATAAAAACTATCCGGCAGATCACGTTGTCATCTGGATTTCTCCAAAATGGAAGGTACCCCATACTACACAATAAGATTGCCCGACCGCATGGGCTTACGGATGACATCATCAAATTCCAGCTTAATTATTACCTTAGATGCGATGTTTAAAATTACATTTTATGGGATCAAATCCGATCAACCTGGCCCTTCGGTTTCTGCTTGAGCTGTCCGCACTTGCCGCTGTCGGCGTATGGGGCTGGAAACAAAGTGACGGATGGTTTCGCTATGTTCTCGCGATCGGTATTCCACTCATTCTTGCAGGCATATGGGGAACATTTGCTGTTCCCGATGACCCGAGCCGCTCCGGTGCCGCTCCGGTCGCAACTCCCGGTCTTATCCGTCTTGCCCTCGAATTGGGGATCTTCGCCTTTGGCACCTGGGCGTTATACAACATCGATTTTCACAAAGCAAGCCTGACTTTCGGTATTATCGTCCTGCTTCATTACGTCCTATCCTATGATCGTATCATGTGGCTGATGTCACATTAGAGCGGCACTGAAGCGGAAATGCAAAAAAGATCAGCGTCCTGATCGAAGAAGGTATCCATCTGAATCCCAACTCTACAAAACTGGAATTCTCCATGAGAGATCCGGATGGATATTATCTCACAGTGACGGAGTTCCATGAATATGAAGGTTAAAGCAGCTCTCTTGTCCCTTTTCTCTCAAAAAACTACGAAGTCTTTCCCGGCAAGACCTTGTGCAATATGTTGAATCACTATATTGCGCGACTGAATATTTACCCTTGAAAGCTGGCACCGCCATCCAAAATGATGATCGCAATACCTGGAAAGCACTGTCGTACATGCTGCTTAGCATTGTCGCATTTACAGGTATGAATGCTTTCGTTAAGTATCTGTCGGTACTTTCTCCTTTTCAAATTGTTTTTTTCCGGGCGCTGGGGACGCTGATCCTTTGCCTGGTATTGCTCAGGATCAAGGGCATTTCCCTGGCCAGCAACAATCTGGGGCTATTGCTCAGCCGGGGCATCGTCGGTACCATTTCCCTGGTGCTCTTTTTCATGGCCGTCAAAGAGATCCCCTTTGGTTCGGCGGTCTCCTTGCGCTACCTCTCCCCTATTTTTGCCGGTGTTTTAGCCGTTACCTGGTTGAAAGAACGCATCACTCTATGGCAATGGGCCTGCTTTTTACTGGCTTTTTCAGGAGTGCTGATCTTAAAAGGTTTTGATAGTCGGATCACCCCGATCGGACTACTTTATATTCTGTCTTCTGCTTTTTTTAGCGGGATGGTATATGTGCTCATCCGAAAGATCGGACTCAGGGAACATTATTTAGTCATTATCACCTTTTTCATGTTCTGTGCCACGGCAATCGGCGGTATATTATCGCTTTTCAGTTGGCAAACACCCCGGGCCAATGATTGGTGGATACTGGCAAGTCTGGGCGTATTCGGATTTTTCGGGCAATTATTTATGACCAGGGCTTATCAGATCGCTTCGGTCGGGACGATTGCCCCCGTCAAATATCTGGAATCTGTTTTTGCCTTATTCATTGGTTGGGTCTGGTTTGGGGAAGTATATAGTTTATGGAGTTTGGCAGGCATTGTTCTGGTCGTCGCCGGGATGGTACTTAGTGTTTTTCGTAAGCCGAAAAGCTGAATGAAGATGGGTAATGGATCTAATATTTGACAAAAACTGGATGCTATAACCAGTGCACCTTTATATCTGGTCGATCTTGCAAACATCGACCAGTGGACGTCAATATTACCAAAAGCGGATATTTTATTACGCTGCTATACTACAGACAGTAAGGTTATATTACGATGTCTAATCCATAATCTTGAGTGATAATCCTGATCAGTCTCGCAACATCTCCGCTGTCCTTAGTCTGATCTCAAACCATCAACCGCCCCCGTCCGCTAGTCGAAGTTTGCAACGACGACTAGCGTACAGGACGGATTCATGCGGCTTACATACTAAGGACAGCCGGAGCATACTATAGGCAGCGGCAAAATTATTATTCCTCTAAAAAGTCATTCCACAGCGTAAATGTATATTTATTCCCATATTCGTCAACTAGCGTATCTAGATCCTCGACAATAAACTTTTGATAAAACTGCTTATTCATCCTATACATATCGAGGCTATTTGGGTTTAATTCGAAATGGTTTGAATTTGTCGATCTTTTGAATTCATTTCTTCTAAAATTGTATTTATTGCAATCAATTTTAGCTTTGCTGGATGCGACAAGAATATCTCCATTGTCAAGAAAGGAATATGCGGTGAAAATTTCATATTTCATCAGAATTCCAGCATGCCAATCCTCATATATTCTTCCTTCAGAGATATAATATCCGATCTTTGTAATAATCATTTTATGAATTTCTTTGAGTTTAAATCTAGTTTCTAAGCTGGACTTTAGGTTTTTGAAAAATTAGAGAGAACTCTCCCGCTGCCCGGAGCCTGCCTCCCCACTAGCAACCTACACGTACGCTGGCCGGAGTTTGCAACCTATTCTTTGATACAAAAGTTCTTCATAAATCGCCACACTGTAGTGCTGCTCTTGGCAAAACATCCCTAACGCAACGCATCCAACCAAATCCGGGCCACATGATCTTCTCCACAGACCAGTACCGATCTTCCATCCGGGGAAAACGAAACACTCCTGATTAGGCCGGAATAATGGAATTTTCTAAGCAGTCTACCTTTAAGATCCCAAAGCGTGGCAATTCCGTAGCCTCCGCCGACCAGAACGTAGGTGCCGTCCGGTGAAAAAGCGACACTAGCGACAAAACCGTAATTATCGAAGGTGGTAATCGCTTCGCCCTGTAAATTCCATAACCTGGCCGTCTCATCACTGCTGCCGGTCAGGACCGTCTTACCGTCCGGTGAAAAAGCCGTACTGAGAATGCCGCCCGAATGCCCCTTGAATGTCTGGATCAGTGCTCCCTGTATATTCCAAAGGTGGGCGATGGTATCGCTGCTACCGCTTAGGATTAGTTGGCCGTCCGGTGAAAAGGAAGCACTGTAAACACTGGTACGTCGGTTGTAGAAAGACAGGAGTTGTTCTCCCTTTCGGTTCCATAAATTAATGTTCCCTTCGCCCTTGGGAGTGCCAAATGCTTCGGCTGAAGTTAAGATGGTATTGCCGTCCGGAGAAAAGTCGATGGTTCTGACCGTGCCGGCATGAGTCTGGAATGAAAGGAGTTCATTGCCAGAGAGGTCCCATAATTTTATGTTCCGGCCTTGTCCGGCAGTGGCGACCGTTTGCCCGTCGGGAGAAAAAGCCAGAGTATAGATGCTTTGATAGTGCCCTTGGAAATCCTGTACAACGGAGCCCTGCATATCCCATAACCTTGGGATGCGGTCGGAACTTCCGGTCAGCATATACTTCCCATCCGGTGAGAAACAGGCACGGATCAATCGATCGGACTGGCCGTCCAGAACCACGCCCCGTTCCTTACTGAGATTCCAGTGCGGGCCAATTAACTGCCAAAGCCTAATGGAGTAGTCCCAACTGCCTGTCAGGAAAAATTGACCATTTGGGGAGAAAGCAACACTGCTTACTTTGTTGGTATGTCCCTTAAACTTGTGGATCAAATGACCATCCACACCCCACAAATGGGCCTCGGTGTCCCAACCGGCACTTAAGATCAATCGGCCATCCGCAGAGAAGGCCATTTCGCTGAATCCAGCCGAATGATCATAAAAGCTTCGTAAAAATTCTCCTTCCAGGCTGTACAAATGGGCCATATGCCCAAAGGTCCCGATCAGCACTGTATTACCATCCGGCGAAAAGATCGCTTTATCCACCCAATCCGTTTCCACCTCAAAAGTGTGGACCAGATCTCCGTCCGGGTGCCACAATTTTGCTGCATGATCGCCGGCGGTTAGAATGAATTGCCCGTCCGGAGAGAAAACGGCACTACGGACATCACCGGCCTTAAATTCCTGTAATAAGTTGCCCTCCAGATCCCATAATTTGGCTCTCCTATCTTTACCGCTCGATAAGAGTGTTTTTCCGTCGGGAGAAAAACATATACTATTGAGCCGTTCAAGATGAGCTTGAATGGTGCGTATTTTTTGCCCGTCGACCGTCCAAAGGGTAATAGTTTGCCAACCACCGGTAAGTAGGTGCCCGCCATCGGGAGAAAAAGCAATGTGGGTAGCCACTGAACTATCCGCAAAAGTGTGTAGTAGGCGGCCGTCTAACGCCTGCAATTTGGCTGTCCCATCCCAGCTGCCGCTTAAAAAGCTTTGTCCGTCAGGAGAAAAAGCCACACTGGTTACGAATTGTTCGTGCCGGCCAATAATGCGGCAATAGCTGGTATCTATCAATATGGAGGCGGGGCGTTCAGTGGAAGTTACTTTTTTCCCGTAGGAATAACAACTGCCCATGCCTAGGGCGAGCAACGCGAACATGGGTAGTTTTATAAATAGTTTTTTCACCAGATGTAAGTTACGCTATAAGATGCTGACAAAGATGCAAATATTCTTTGGCATACTCTGGCCAGCGGAAAAATATCAGCCCGGAATGGGATGCTCTAGCCAATGGTGTGCAATAATTGCCTTTATATCTGATCGATCTTGCAAACATCGACCAGCGGGCGGATGTCAATACTACCGAAAGCGGGTATTTTATTACGCTGCTATACTACAGATAGCAAGGTTATATTACGATGTCTAATCCATAATCTTGATTGATAATCCTGATCAATCTTGCAACATCTCCATATAAACCATTCTCATAGTTAGCACCTGTCCATCTTTTATCCAATCTCAAACTAGATTCAAACTTTTTCACAGAACTTTCTAATTGAGTACTAAGATCTACTAGATCCAAACCATCAAAATAATGAACATTTTTTTTTGAATATTCAGTGAATGACAAGAGGTAATAACTTAATAGCCATGTTCCTTCGGGACATTCTGCTAGTTTCAACAATCCTTTCTCAACGTCTTTCCATTTATTACAGAAAATGCTATTCTCATTTATAAAACAGATGATATGCTGAGCAACAAGATTCGGATCCGTCGGCATATCACTATAAATATTTTCTAATGATAATCCATCACTTCCAGTTAAAAAAGGTACTATTTGCCCTGAGTCAAAAATAGCTTTCAAGTTAATATTTCTCATTCTTCGATGACTTGAATTGCAGTAATATTTGCTTGTGGTATTTGATCCGTTACAGCTTCAAGCGTACCGCCAGATGTCCTACCTCCTGGCAACCATAGTTCATTTGCACCAGTTTCCCTACCATTAGGGATTCGTAAGCTGAAGTTTTCCGGATTTGAAAGATCTATTCGATAAATACTTCCTTGGTTTTGCCACCATCCAGATGGAATCCCCAGTAAGTCTTCGATCATAGCGACTAGACATTCCAAGCTGCCTCCTCACTATCAAGCTACACGGACGCTAGGTATACTAAGAATAGTGGGGGGCATCTCCAGAACCGGGGTTAATAATACAAAAAATCAGGCTACCCCCGTAAGCGTAACCTGATCCTGGATATTGTTTCAGTTTTTAGAAATCACCTGCTTATTTCCGCCAAACGGATGCAAACATGTGGTTCGCCTGAGCGCCGTCGTAGCCCGTCACCACCCGGGTCAGATATCCGGCACCGGTTGCATTATTAAAGTTGGTCTGGTACTGAGCTGCCGTTTGATCGTGCTTGGCATTCCAGGCACCACCTGGGTACTGTGCAAAGATCGCAGAGAAGGTCGGCGTGCCATTGTGCATGTAGGCTGCAATGTAGACCGGTTGTCTTCCGGCAGCTTTATTGGCATTAACTTCTGCCTGATATT
>JAGQXH010000151.1 GCA_020436695.1 Lewinella sp.
GAAATTCAGCCTCAATAGTGAAGAGGATATTAAAAATACGAAATCCCGTTTCGGCCCTTCTCTTGAGGGGTTCCAGCCAACAGAAATTTCCCCGACCTCGCAACGCCGTCTTTACCAGTGCCGGGCACTTTTCAATTTATTACTCGGCAATTTCAATGAAGTATTTCTAAATTATGAAAAAGTGATCGATTGGTGGGATAAGCACCCACTGATCAAGGAGGAGGAATTTCATAAGTATATTGTGGATATTTCCAACTACCTGAACGGATACCTTGCGAAAGGGCAATATCAGTACATTCCCAAACTGCTCAAAAGTTTGGAGAACTCCAAGCCCAAGAACTTACACGACAAAAGTCTGGTCTTCCAGAAGATCAGTGCCAACCGCCTGGTATATTATATCAATTCGGGTGAAAATGAGGGGATCGATGATTTCCTGGATTCCATAGAAAAGGGACTGTCGACCTATTACCTTAACCAGAGAAGTCAGTTGGTGTTGCTGATGAACTCCGCTATTCTTCTTTTTATCCAGGAAGACTTTGAAGGTTGCCGAAAGTGGTGCAAGATGATCTTTGCCAAGAAGAAAGTGGCCAGTCGACTGGATATCCAGTGGGCTGCCCGTCTGCTTTTTCTTATTTCTGAATACGAGATCGACGATCTGGATGAGGTGGAAAAGACACTGCGGTCGGTTACCCGATATTTTCGGGTCAAAGAGCCCCTGCCTGACAAACGTGCTTTTGAAGATCTTATCCTGACCACGATACAAAAATTACTTTTCGCACCGGAGAGTGAAAAAAAGAGCATTTTTCAACAATTCGTCATCGAATTGAAAGCTTTTGGCGGAGAAAATCGTCCACCCCTGGGAATGAACGAATTATTTATGGTGTGGACGCAGGGCAAGCTCGCTAAAAAACGGATGGCCCAATTGCTGAATCAGTAATATCTTGGTGATTAGTATTGGATGATCAGTTGTTTACCGTTACTTCGGATGTTAATCGGCTGTTGGCTGATATCAAATGAATAGATGCGGCACTTATGTACTTCATCGGCTGCATCATTTGTGCTTCTGGCGGCACCGGTATCCGGTTGATCGGGTTCGGTCAGACTGATATCGATATCCAGTGCTCCGATAATGCTGATATCAATATCCAGCGCACCGATAATGGAGAGCACTCCACGCTTCTCAACGAAGACAAAATTCCAATGTGCTTTTTTAGCAGGCAGTTTTAATGTGCTCGTTTGTTCGGCCAGTCTTTTGATCGGATCGTCTTCAACCGGTCCTGGATTATCCGGGTCCTGATCATCTCCCGGTTCATCAGGGGGGAGGACAACTACCGGCGGCGCACTGGCTACGGACAACTGTCCGTCCAGCATACCGATCAGAATGCCGTTCTTGTTCTTGAGATTGAAGGGGATCGCCCGGCCGTTATCGATCAGAAAAAGTGTGGTAAGGTCAGGAGAAAGGGTAATGGAATTAATGGTTGTCTTTGCCAAGGTAATTATTTTTTTGTTGGTAGGTGTTTGTGCTGTATTATCAACCGGTTTTTTACGGATCATGTCAAAAAGAAAATTGCCTGGTCAAATGTAAAGGTTTTCAGCAAGATTGCAGTGATTAAGAGAACGAAAATTCCGGGAAGCAGATTAGATCTCACACCTGACCTGATGCCAAGTATAGGTCTGGTAAACAGATACGGTTGCGTTTCCTCACTGAGCAAATATTACCACCCTCCCAAAGTATAGAGTCCCAGCAACAACCAAAGATCCAGTTTTAAGAACTGCCGGATCGTTTCACTGCCTTGTAATTTCTTCAGCGCACGATGCAGATGATTGGCTACTACCTGGTAGGAGATCTCCAGTGTTTCTGCCATCTCCGGCAGGCTGAGGCCCAGATAGTATTTCAGGTAGATGAGTTCCCGTTGACGTGGAGGCAACTCCGCCAGCAGTTGACTGAGCAGTTGTTCGTTTTGCTGATCCGATTCTTTTGCAATAATGATATCTTCTATTCCGATGGAGAATGGATAACGGTCGTCCGGATCAAAAGCTTCCATGGTACTGCTCTTTTGTCGCTGTTTTTGTAATTCCTGTAGGAGACGCCGTCGAAAAGAGATCAGTAGATAGGCTTTAATATTGCGAATAGACGGAGATAGCCCGGCTCTGTTTTCGTAAAGCTGCAGAAAAAAATCCTGAAGTACGTCCTTGATCAGGGAAGGATCAGGGTTTATACGATGGCCATAATGGTAGAGTGGTTCATAGTACTCAAAGAAAAGGCGGGAAAAGGCCTGCTTTTCCCCTGCTCTGAAGGCATCCCATAAAGCTTCCTCTTCTTTTGTTTTTATCGCCATTTGGTAGCGGTTCTCATCCGGATCCAAAGCAAACTCGCCTGCTTGGTGATGTAGCAAATTGGCTTCGCAATAAAAATAAATTTACACACTAAAATCAAAAATATATTCTGTTCCTGATCTTTTTTGATATTAAAAATGGTTTTTTTGAAAAAAATTGGGTTAAAAATATTTCGATTGTTCTCTTATCTAATGGAGGCTCCCGGAGTTGCAAAAAGCCATTTGCCAGGAGACAAAAGAACAGAACGAACGGTATTTATGAAAGAAAGCAATTTTGAAACCATTGAGGATTTTCTGGCTGATGCCTCTTTTCGGCGTTGGGCCCTCGGGGAAGCAGGAGATCATGTGTCGTTCTGGGAGAATTGGCTCAAGCAAAACCCTGATAAAAAGGAACTCCTGGAACAATCTTTTACTCTGGTAAGAGGATTGCCATTTTCTATTACGGAAAAAAAGCTGGAAGCTTCAATGCTTCAGGAAGAATGGCAAAAACTACAGCAAAAGGGCAACCCGAGCTCATACGAACTTTCGGCGAAAAGCAGTGCTAATCGATTTCGTGTACGCAGATTGGGCTTAAAGATTGCTGCCTCTTTGTTGTTGATTATCGCGGCCGGTTTTGTGATACAACAATATGTACTCAATCCATTGGTGCGGTACAGCACTCCCTTCGGCAGGCAAATGAGTCTGGTGTTACCGGACAGCACGACCGTTGAACTGAACGCCAATTCCATACTGAGCTTTCGCAAACAAAATCCACGTAAGGTCTGGCTGGATGGAGAAGCCTTTTTTCACGTGAAGAAAAAAGAGGCTACCGGAGCCAACTTCCTGGTATTGACCAATGATCTGACCGTGGAAGTACTTGGGACCTCCTTTAATGTTGTGGAAAAAAAGGATAAGACCGAGGTGATCCTGGAAGAAGGGAGCATCAGACTGAATCTAAAGCGGGATTTTGAACAGGAACTGCTTATGAAACCCGGTGACCTGGTCGCTTTTTCAGCCCGGTCTGATCAAAATGTCGAACAGCGCCAGGTAAAAACGAATGTCCTGACTTCCTGGAAAGATGGCGTGTTGGAGTTTGAAGACACCCCGTTATCCGAGGTCATGGAACGAATTGAAGCTATTTATGGTTGGAAAACGATTTATTTCGATGAAGATCTGAAAAGTAGAAAAATATCTACCCCATTACCCACCGAAGACCTGGATAGCGCTTTACTCATCCTGGAAAGACTTAGGATAGTAACTATCGAAAAAGTAGAAGAGGATGGCAAAACGCTGCTGCTGCGATAAGCGCGGGTAGTGGCGTCATAGTTCAGGTTCCCCAAAGTCAAATGCAGACGACTTCAGTTTAATGTAATTGTCACCATTGTCAAATTACGTAGTTGTCGGGAATTGAGCATTCAATTGCCCCTGGCTGGGTATTGTTTGACGAAAAAACCTAAACATCAATTTTTCAATTATGGAACGAATGAAACTGCTAATAGCAATCATGCTCTTTCTGCTGACCAGTACAACTGTCTATCAGTTACGGGCTGAAGCAGGTCGGTCCTTTCTCCGAGAGCAACAGACTGAGCTACTCACAGATGTGCTGGACCAGCTCAGCGAACAGTACCGGGTATTTTTTGCCTATGATACGGACCTGCTGCGGGATATCAAGGTAGAGGCCGACCTGAGTAAATACCGCACGCTGGAACAGGCTGTGGAAGGTCTGCTGGCTCAGTCTGGTCTGGCTTATGATATGATCGGCCCGAAATACTGCGTCATCTATAAAGACAACAAGCAGGGAAATCGCGCAAAGAAAAAACTGGAGCGGAAGATGCGACAGATTGAAGCCCTGGAGAAAAGAGGCAACCTCAGTTTGCAACGCACACTGGGCAGTGAACAGAATAAGGTGCCGCTGCATTCCATTACCCGAGGATTGTCTCATCTGGCAGTTGTTTTTACCGTACACGGCACGATCGTTAACGAAGCAGGTGATCCTCTGATCGGGGTCAATATCGTAGTGAAAGGAACCGACAAAGGTACTACTTCAGACATCGACGGAATGTTCAGCCTGGAATTGGAAAATGGTGATGAAGTGCTGGTACTTTCCTATATAGGGCTTGAAACGCTGGAAGTGCCGGTGCGCAATCGTTCCGACATTGCTATTACCATGCGGGAAGATGTTGCTGCATTGGATGAGATCGTAGTGATCGGCTACGGTACGGCCAAAAAATCGGATGTAACAGGGGCCGTGGCTTCCATTAAATCCGAAGAGATCACCAAAGTGGCTTCCGTAAGGGTGGACGATGCGTTGCGTGGTAAGGTAGCCGGTTTGCAGATCATTCCTACTTCTTCTGCTCCTGGCGCGGCTTCCACGATCCGGATACGCGGCAGCAATTCCATTTCCGCGAACAACGAGCCGCTCTATGTGATCGACGGCTTCATCGGCGGGGGTAATCTTTCGGATATTAACCTCAATGATATTGAATCGGTGGAAGTGCTCAAAGATGCTTCTGCTACTGCCCTGTATGGCTCACGGGGAGCGAATGGTGTTATTCTGATCACCACCAAGCGGGGGAAAGCCGGGCAGTCCCGGGTATCCTACGATGCCTATACCGGATACCAGACTCCGATCCGTCTGATCGAAATGCTGAATGCGGCCGAATACGGCGCCTGGACCAATGAAGTAAAGGGATCATTGGTGTATCCCAATCCCGAAGCCTTGGGAGAAGGTACCGATTGGCAGAAAGAGGTCTATAGCAACAATGCCCCCATCACCAGTCATACGCTCTCGGTTTCCGGCGGCAGCGAAAAAACACGTTTTTTCCTTTCCGGTAATTATTTTGATCAGGACGGCATCTTCATTGAAAGTAACCTGAAACGCTACCAGTTCCGGGTTAATGTAGACCATGAGGTGAGTGAGCGCTTGCGTATCGGCAATTCGTTAACGATGAGCCGGTCAGTCGACAATCCGCGTTCCACCAATATCATGAACACGGCCGGCTGGGATCCTACCTTACCGGTGCGGGATGAGAATGGCAATTTCACTTACCAGAATGTAAGTAGTGAAATGAGTAACGATAATCCGGTGGCCAATGCCGTGCTCAACGTCAACCAGCAGACCCGGAACCGGATGCTGGGCAATATTTTCGGAGAATTTGAACCGATCACCGGACTGCGCTACCGGATCAGTCTCGGAGCTAATCTAAACGGCTATCGTACGGAATCTTACGCACCATCTACACTTTACAGCCAGCGGGCTCTGCAGGGAACCGCTTCCATTTCCAATGGAGAAAACCTGGATCTTCTGATCGAGAATACCCTGTCTTACGCCAGGGAATTCGGCAATCACAGCATCAATACGCTCGTCGGATATACGCGTCAGCGGATCTTCAATACCAGCAGTAGTGTACAGACTCGGGGATATGTCACGGATGCTTTTACCTTTAATAACTTAGGAGCTGGTGTAGACCGTAGTGCTGCGGGGTCCGGCGCCTCTGAGATCGGGTTTGAATCCATTTTATTCCGGGCAAACTATTCCTGGAAAAGTAAGTTTCTGCTTACCCTGTCCGCCCGTTCGGATGCTTCCTCTGTTTTTGCGGCCAATAATAAACGGGCACTCTTCCCATCCGGCGCCATTGCCTGGCGTTTGATCGAAGAGGATTTCATTCAACGCATGGGATTGTTTGATGACCTCAAACTCCGGGCGAGTTACGGCCGATTGGGTAATCCCGGCCTGGGTTTCGGCGCATCGCTGACCCGCCTGTCCAACAGTGGCAATAACTATATTTTGGGCGTAAACCAGGATGTGGTATCCGGGATTGCGGCTAATTCACTGGGTAATGACAACCTCAAATGGGAGACTA
Organism: Lewinella sp.; assembly: GCA_020436695.1. Taxonomy (GTDB): domain Bacteria; phylum Bacteroidota; class Bacteroidia; order Chitinophagales; family Saprospiraceae; genus Flavilitoribacter. Next base: position 6,179 of record JAGQXH010000151.1, read on the forward strand.
CTGACCAGTTGGACATCGGCATCGATGCCGGTTTCTTTAATAACCGGCTTCAACTGACCCTGGACTACTATTCCAAGAAAACGAATGATTTGCTGGTCAACGTACAGGTGCCCTGGCTTACGAGTTTTTCCACTTCGCTGACCAATTTCGGATCTGTTTCCAATAAAGGGCTGGAACTGGCGATCACTACGGTAAATATCAACCGTAATGATTTCAGATGGGAGACCAATTTTAACATTGCTACCAATAAAAATGAAGTCCTGGATATCTACAACGAGGAGGGCCTGATCTATACCAATCCCATCGGAGGTGTGGAAGCGGTTACCTCGGGTATTCTTCAGGAAGGGCAGCCTATCGGCACTTTCTACGGAATGGTCCGTGATGGCATCTGGAATTCCCAGGAGGAGATCGAAGCTTCCGGCTTGTCCGGGTTTTCGGTATTCCCCGGTGGGAAACGTTTTGTAGATCTTGATGGAGACGGAGTGATCAGTGCGGATAAAGACCGTCAGATCATTGGCGACGCCAACCCGGATTACTTCGGCGGCATGGGTAATACCTTGTCTTACAAAGGGATCGATCTTTCATTCTTCCTGGCATTTACGGTAGGTAACCAGATCTTCAACGAAACGGACAGCCGGGTCGGGGTTGCTCTGGATAATAATACTTTCAAACGTTATGCAGATCGCTGGACGCCGGATAATATGGATTCAAATATTCCGTCTGCGGAAGGAGCCGCCCGGACACTGGTCACTTCCGATACTGATGTGCTGGAAGACGGCAGCTTCCTTCGCCTGCGTAATATAACCCTGGCCTACAACTTCCCGGTGCAATCACTCAATTGGATCCGTTCCGCCAGGATCTATGCCAATGCGGTCAACTTACTCACTTTCGACAGTTACGGCGGGTACGACCCGGAGATCAGCCGGGGATTTGACAACCTTCGCCGGGGTTACGACCAGGCACAATATCCGACAACTAAAATTTTTACACTTGGCCTACAGGTAGGGTTTTAATGGTATCACTACGCAAGTTCACCATTTAAAAAAGAGATCATGAAAAATACCATCAAATATCCATTTTTATTGCTTTGCTTCTCATTGCTGTTTTTTACTTCCTGCGAAGACATTCTTACGGAAAAGCCCACGAGTTTTTTGACGCCCGGCACTTTCCCGGGAAATGAAAAGGATGCCATTGCAGCGACAAACGCGGCTTATTCACGTCTGTACGGCAGTATTATTTCCTTTTATTATGCTTTTACGCCCAGCGACATTGCTTTTCAGGGGAGGCATAACACCCGACCGGTTTCCTATTTTACCAACCTCACTTCCTTGAATGGAGACGCGGTGGTGATGTGGCAGAAGAATTACGAAGGGGTGGCCCGGGCTAACACGGTAATCGATCTGGTGCCGGATGTGGATATGGATCCCAATCTGCGTAGCCGGCTGGTTGGAGAAGCGAAATTCCTCAGGGCCTTCTACTATTTTGAACTGGTCCGGGTTTACGGCGGCGTACCCATCATCGACCACGTATTGAGCGGTCCGGACGAATTGATCGGCGTGACCCGAAATACCGTCGATGAAGTGTATGCATTGATCCAGCAGGATCTGACGGAGGCCATTGCCGCACTTCCCGGCAGCTATTCGGATAATGAGAAGGGCCGGGCTACCAAATGGGCCGCCAGTGCAATGCTGGCCAAAGTGTACATGACACGACACAACTTCGCTCCGGCCAACGAACTGCTGCAGCAGATCATCAACTCCGGAGAGTTTGGTCTTGTAGCCGATTATGAAAGTCTTTTCGGCGAACCGGCCGAGCATCACTTATTCCCGGATAAAGACGGAAATCTGGTCAATGAGAATATCTTTGATATTCAGTGGAGACAGGATGAACGAGCCGATTATGTGCAAAACTGGGTAGGCTCCCGCGACCTTGAAGTAGGTGGAACGACCGCACTTGGCGGTGGCTGGGAGAACATGTTACCCACTGTAGATCTTGAAGCTATGTTCGAAGCTGGCGACAAACGGAAAGCTATTAGTTATGTGACGGAAATCAACGGCAATTTACTGGAATCGCCCCGGACACCGGGGGCCGGGCCGATCACCGGAAAGTATCTTAATGCCAGTGGCACGCCGCCAAAAACGAACAATGGAGGACAGAATACTTATCTTTATCGCTATGCAGATGTACTTCTGTTGCGTGCTGAGACAGAAAATGAGATCAGCGGTCCGGCTAATGCATATACCTATATAAACCTGGTGCGGGAAAGAGCCGGACTGGCACCGCTTTCAGGCCTGGATCAGGAAGGTATGCGGCAGGCCATTCGCCGGGAAAGAGCGGTCGAGCTCAGCTTTGAAGGTCATCGCAAGTACGATCTGCTGCGTTGGGGGATCTTTGTACAGACTATCCGTAATACCACTGACCCCAATATGGAGATCCCTCGTGCCAATGTGCAGGATTTCCATGTGCTGATGCCAGTACCACAACGGGAGATTGATATTTCTGCCGGTAGTATTGCACAGAATCCCGGCTATGAATAAAGTCCTTTTCGCTCCGGTGTAACCTATCCATTGTCTTTTATCGAGGTTCTGTACGGCTAACCAGTGCTCAGAACAGCCTAAGTATGGTCAAATTGACTTTGGATAGGTCACTACCGGAGATCGGTACCGAAATAATAATAGAATGATCTTAAGCATTCCGCTGCGTTGCCTATTCTTTATCCTTGCAATGGTGCTGTTGTCTTGTCAAACACAGGACAAAGCGCCGAAACCTCCCAATATCATTTTGTTCCTGGTAGATGACATGGGATGGCAGGATACTTCAGTACCTTTCTGGACCCAGCCGACAGATTTTAACCGTCGCTATCGCACACCGAATATGGAACGCCTGGCCCGGGAGGGGATGAAATTCACGCAGGCCTATGCCGCAAGCGTTTGTTCTCCGACTCGCGTTAGTCTGATGTCTGGAATGAACGCTGCCCGGCATCGGGTAACCAACTGGACGCTCAGACGTAATGCCACCAATGATCGTCCGCATCCTACACTTGCATTCCCGGATTGGAATGTGAACGGCATCCAGCCCACTGACAGTATAGAGCGGGCTACCTACATAACCCCCTTACCTCAACTGTTGCGGGATAACGGTTATTTAACCATCCATACCGGCAAGGCACATTTTGGGGCGGAAGGTACTCCCGGCGCAGACCCTTTGAATCTGGGATTTGATGTGAATATTGCCGGCCATGCAGCCGGAGGCCCCGGAAGTTATCTGGGCAAATATAACTTCAGCGCCGATTGGCGGGACGGTGACCGGATCTGGGATATTCCGGGGCTGGAGAAGTATCATGGCCAGGATATTTTTCTCACCGAAGCGCTTACCCGGGAGGCCATTCATGCAGTAGACAGCGCACGTATCATGGGCCAGCCGTTCTATTTGTATATGGCCCATTATGCCGTACATGTGCCCTTGGAGAAAGATGATCGCTACTATCAGGCCTTTATTGACTCCGGACTGGATGAAAAAGAGGCGATCTATGCCGCTCTGGTGGAAGGTATGGATAAAAGTCTGGGTGACCTGATGGCGTATCTGGATGAACAAGGACTAACTGATAATACTATTATTCTCTTCATGTCCGATAATGGCGGTCTGAGTGCATCGGGTCGGGGAGGAGAGCCCAATACGCATAATAAGCCGTTATCGAGTGGAAAAGGCTCGGCTCACGAGGGGGGAATAAGGGTTCCCATGCTGGTAAAATGGCCGGGAGTAACCACCCCAGGTACTTCCAGTGATGAATATCTGATCATTGAAGATTTTTTCCCGACCATATTGGAAATGGCCGATATTGCCAATTATGAAACGGTGCAAACAACTGACGGCGTAAGTTTCACACCGATATTGAAGGGGCAACAACCAGCCACAATGGAGCGCACACTATTCTGGCACTTCCCAAACAACTGGGGCCCGGTCGGCCCGGGCATCGGTGCTTCCAGTACCATTCGCAGGGGAAAGTGGAAACTAATCTATTATTATCAGGATCGATCTTTTGAATTGTTCGATTTGGAAACCGATATTGGCGAACACCATAATCTGTCGGCCAAGCTGCCTGATCTGGTGGACCAATTGGCGGGGGAACTAACTACTTATCTCCATTCAGTAGATGCTCAGTTGCCACTGGATAAAGAAAGTGGTAAGCTGCTTGCGTTTCCCGGTACCGGGAAAGTAACATCTCCGGATCTTACCGCGCATTGATAGATTGATATCCGACAGTCATAAATACAGAAACATGATCAAATTGAAACTTCCATACCAACTCTGGGCCGTATTATTACTCCTGACGATCGGAGCCTGTAATTCCAAAGAAAAAGATGCGGCTGTTGAGTCCCCAAACGTACTTTTTATTCTGGCTGATGATCTGGGCTACCATGATCTGAGCTGTATGGGCAGTAAGTACTACGAAACACCCAATATTGACCGGATCGCAGCGGAAGGGATCACCTTTACCAACGGATATGCGGCCTGTCAGGTATGCAGCCCTTCCCGGGCCAGTATCATGTCGGGAAAGTTTCCAGCCAGACACGGGATTACCGACTGGATAGGGGCCCGCACCGGTACGGAATGGCGAAAGGCCGGACGACATAATCAACTGCTTCCTCCGGAATATGTATGGAATTTGCCCCGGGAATATACCACGCTTCCCGAGGCGATGAAGGAGGCCGGTTATAGCACTTTTTTTGCGGGTAAATGGCATTTAGGAGAAGAGGGTTCATGGCCTACTGACCATGGTTTCGATATCAACAAGGGCGGCTGGGATAAAGGCAGCCCCATTGGGGGCTATTTTTCTCCCTGGGAAAATCCCAATCTCGAGAACCTGGAAAATGGAGAGAATCTTTCCATGCGGCTGGCCAAGGAAACGGTCAACTTTCTGGAAAATCGCGGGGATAAGCCTTTTTTTGCTTACCTGTCTTTTTACGCGGTGCATGGTCCCATTCAGACTACTCAGGAGAAATGGTCAAAATATCGCGACAAGGCCGAAGCGATGGGCATTGCCGAAAGTGGCTTTGAAATGGGGCATTTTCTTCCTATACGACAAGTACAGGACAATCCGGTTTACGCCGGCCTGGTGGAAGCCATGGATGATGCTGTTGGGAGGGTATTGGATGCCCTGGATGAACTTGGACTGGCTGACAATACCATCGTCATTTTTACCTCCGACAATGGAGGCGTTGCGGCCGGAGATGCATTTGCCACTTCCAACCTTCCATTACGTGCGGGCAAGGGCTACCAGTTTGAAGGAGGCATCCGGGAACCCTATTTCATAAAAGTACCCTGGATGGATATTGCCGGACAAACCAGCGATGTACCCGCAATCGGTACTGATTTTTATCCCACTATTCTTGACCTTGCCGGTATTGATCTCAAGCCCGGTGAGCACCAGGATGGTGTGAGTTTGCTACCTGTACTCAACGGAGGAACCCTTGATGCAAGGCCATTGATCTGGCATTACCCGCATTACGGGAACCAGGGTGGCGAGCCTTCCTCCATCATTCGAGACGGAGTCTGGAAACTCATACATTATTATGAGGACGGCCGGGAGGAGTTGTACAATCTGGAGAAGGACCTGGAAGAAAATACCGACGTAGCCGATAGTTATCCTGACATCCGGGACCGGCTGAGTACGCAGCTATTTACCTATCTCAATGGGGTAGGCGCACGGTTTCCCGAAAAAGACCCGGAATACGACCCCGCCGCAGAAAAGGCCTACCTGGAAAAGATCGTAAACGAGCGCTGGCCGCAATTGGAAAAACAACGGCTGGACTTTTTGTCAAAAGACTATGATCCCGGAAACAACTGGTGGGGAAGTATGGTCCGGGATTGAGCCTCAGGGAACGATCACTACCTTTTGGGTAATAATGCCTTGTTCACTGGTCAGTTTCAGATAATATAATCCGGATATTACTTGTTCCAATCGGACCGGGAGGGTTTGATGATTTGCCAGTGATGCTAATCGATTCCATATCCGTTTTCCGTCTGAACTGAATAGCTCGATCCGTACTTCGCCAACTACCGGTAAGAGAGTTAATATGGAAAAATCTCCGTGGTTAGGGTTGGGGTAGATCGCGATCCGGGTGTGTTGAGAAGGATCAACAATGGCACTGGCTTCATCGACGACGAAAGCTTCACTTGCCCGGACACAGCCTTCGGCGTCTGTTACGGTAACGCTATACACACCAAGTTCAAGGCCAGACAGGTCTTCCTGCTCACTCCCGTTGCTCCAGGCAAAGGTATACGGGGCAGTACCTCCGGATACCGTGAGATCAATGGCACCTTCTGCTCCGTGCTGTATGCTTGCATCAATCTGGATATCCTTTACGTTGACCTTTACTGTGGTATCAATTCGGCAACCGAAATTGTTGCTGATGGTTAATAGGTAATCCGTACTTATATTGGGTTTTGCAACGGGGTCCGGGCAATTAACACAATTTAATCCCTGAGAAGGCGACCACTCGTAGATTATATTGTAAGGTGATTCAAAGGTAATACTCCATCCGGAAAGCTTGGCCCGAAGGGAAAATATATTGTAGGTATCATCAACGAGGATAAGGCGGTAAGTTCCGTTAGTGGAAAAAGTGCCAAACCATAATTCCGACCATTCCCCTTCGGGTAAATAATTACCGGTAAAAGGTATGGAATCAGCAGGAGCAAATGGGCCGGGATCATTGATCCTGCGGCTGGCTACCGGTGTGAAACAGGTGTTGGTGTAATGGACATATTCACCACTATTAATGCCATCATCACCGTTATCACTGGTCAATTCCAGTATTTGACCATTTGGCCCTTCAAGATAAATATCTATTTCCTCCAGATTTGGATGTTGTAGATCCGTAATACATACCGAGCGGATAATGCCGGGACCGAGGGTCTCCGGAAAAATACCGCTAACCTCGATACTTGAGTAGGCGTTGCCGTTGTAGCCGGGAAATCCTGGCGTTTCTACCTCTTCGGTGCTTACGAAACTTTTGGGAGAAGTAATTTCAGCGGGTACAGCCCCCTGCAATTGGATGGAATCTCCGGGACAGATAGTAACCTCAGCTTCTAGCTCAAAGGGAGCCAAGGGTACGGCATCACTAATGTAAAGGGCCACTGTATCGTGAAAACATCCATTAATATTGACATCGAATAAAATGCTTTCCCTTTCTTCCGGAAATTCATCCGGCAAAGCCCAGATGGGTACCCTTAGTTCGGTTTCTCCGGCCGGTATGACTAACGGAC
>JAGQXH010000152.1 GCA_020436695.1 Lewinella sp.
TAATATTTTCCTTGATCTGAGCAAGCAGATGCTTCTGATTAGCTTTCACTTGAAGCAGGTAATGATTACCATTATTAACGATCAGGGCTACCGTTTTTGATTTATTACCTGCTATGTCAATGAACGCTATTTATCGATTTATCGCAAAGGCCCAGCCTTTGGACCTGCCTTTGCTAGAATAATATGCTAAAGCGAGAATCGCTGCTTGAAATGAAGCGAGCCAATCCAAATTTTATTCGGATTGGCTCGATTTTAGAACGCCTCCGGCGTTTTCAGGGAGACCCTAAGTGATTAAAAATCAGCATGCTATTTCTGTCAAACTACCAGGAGAAGACTATAGCGAGAAATTCAGCCGGTAGATGATGCTGATCTCCTGATCTCCACCGTTGGTGATCTCCCATTTGGGACCTTCCTGTAACAGACGGATAGCTTCTTCGTTCAGTCCGGCTCCCGGACCCTGTAGGGCCTGAATATCTTTCAGGTCTCCGTTCGGCTGAATGGTGAAACGCAAAATAACCTCACCGGTAATGCCCTGGTTGAGTGCTTCCTGTGGATAGCGCAATTTGCGTTGCAGATAGCGCTCAAAACGGCGGTAAGACACCATGGGTTGAGCGACATTGACATCCAATAAGGCACCGGTAACCTGAGGATTGGCTCTTCCTTCATTTCCTGATAAGCTTATGGATTCCGCATGTTGAGCGATCGTGGCCGAAGATTCATCCAGGGTGACTTGCACAAAATTTCCATTTTCGGGTAGTGTGATCCGTTGGGGTGCAAAGCCGGTACGCTGAAACTCAAGTCGCTGTACACTGCTATCGAGCATGATCTGGTATTGTCCGTCCACGTTAGTGATCGTTCCGACCCGGTCTCCGGGAGTGACTACCAGTACGCCGTTGAGCGGAGTACCTGCCGGATCCAGCACCTGTCCGTTGATGAGCCGGCTGCCGATAGTAGATTCCAACTTGACCCCACCCAGCGTAATATCTGATACCGGAGGAGGTGGTGGCGGTGGTGCACTGGGATTGGTGAAAACCGGGCTGCTTCTCTTCGCAGCCGGTTTGGGACTAGCCGTTAAGTCATCCTCTTTTTCTTCCTGTGTAACTGACAGTTCGGAACGGTTCAAAGTAGGAGGGATCGGCTCTAACCTCTCATCTTCAGCTTCTTCAGCAAAAGCCATTTGATCAGGTGGTATACTTTCCTTTGTTGTTACAGGTGTATTAGTGATTGCCGGAGGGCTTACCCGGGCTTCGTCAGCGGTCTGGCCGGGAGCTGGTATATCCAATTGAGTAGCATCGGGACGGATCTCTTCTACGACCGGTGGCCGGGCAGGGGCTTCCTCCTCGGCAGCTGTTGCAGTATTATCTTGCGCTACGGATTGCTCTTTTGGTTCGGCCTGGGCCAGTTCGCTGTAATTGGAGAGGTTAAGGTACCAGAATAAACCGACTGCCAACAAAATAGCCACCCCGGCCGCGATCCGGTAGGAAAAACCGATCACCGGCATTTTTTTCTTTTTGGCCCCGGGTTGAAGCCGTTCGCGTATGCGGTCCAGGCTGGCCTGATGATTGGCCTGGGGGAAACGGCGATAACCCTCCAGCGCTTCCTGCAAAAAGGGATCCTCTCCGGCCTGTTGGTCCAGATGTACCTCCTCTTTTCGGGTGATGTCGCCCGTTATCCAGCGACGTAGGGCGTCAACGATATTTTGATCGCGCTCATTCAAGGTCTTCAGCTTTGGCTTGTTTCTGCTCCAGACAGATTCGTAGATTACGCCGGCCATTTTGAATATAGGACCGGATCTTACCTACTTCATGGAGTTTCATCTCGGCAATTTCCTTATAGGATTTGCCCTCATAATAAAACAGCTTAATACAGCTCTTTTGTTGTGGGGATAAATCCCGAAGGCAGTCTTCTAAATGCCGCAGATGTCCATTTTCCGAGTATTCATCTAATAGATGCCAGGAAGCTTCAGATTGCATAAATTCCGGTGCAACAGAAACTGCTTTATTCGATTTCTCCCGTCGCAACTGCATCAAGCAGTGGTTACGGGCAAAAGTGTACAACCAATTTTTGAAATGCTGGATGTCGTGCTCGGGAACTTTTACCAGTAGGGATTCGAAGATGGCCATTACTGCATCCTCAGCGAGGCCTTCGTCTCCCAGGTATTTCAGGCAAATACCGTACACCAGTTCCATGTGTCTTTCGTATGCTTTGCCCAGCCAGTCACTGTTCCCACTCCGCCGGAATTTCTCCAGCAGTTCCTGGTCGGAAAGGTCAGATGGTCGTGGACGAAAGATCCGAAGCATAAGATTGGGCGTGTTATACGTAACGGTGCCCGGTAAGCGTTGCCCGGTTTACGGCAAAATAAGGACAAAGCCGTTTCTTTGGATGGTTAAGCTTACGAACACAGCCTGTTTCTCCAAAGTTAGAATTTTTGCGCCAATTGGTGAAATTTAGCTTTGAGACCGGCTTTTTTTGCTGTTAAAAGTGTACAAAACAGCTAAAATAGATACCACTCCCTCGATTATTTTCCCGTTAACTAAGTCATCTGCACCACTTACAACAGGCTATACACCACTTCCTAAAAACAGAAAAAACTTAGGCTCGCTTAAGCTTATATTTGTGTATAAGTTTTCTCATAGTATGTTTAATTCTTCCTACACCTCTTTTCCCTTCGGGGTGTAGGATTTTTTTTTGCCCTAAGGTCAGGTGTCTGCTCTGTACGGACCACTTCTCAAAGCAGTAAAATTCCAACCAATAGTTTCCCTTTACTTTCCCTGCTATTTGCCTCAAACAAGTAGAAGCTTCCGTTTCCTCCTACTTTTGCACATTCCTCTTTTTTTTACAATACGTTTCCTAATTGAAATGTGCCACAACAGCCGGGGCTTATGCCACTGCGTAAAAGACAGATGAAAGAGCTCTTTATTTACCTATTTTTGAATCGTGTAGTTTTCTCATAGTATGTAATACGCTCCTATACCCGAGAGCCTCCCCTGGTATAGGAGTTTTTTTTTGATACTATGATACTACGATGCTGAGATGGGGTCATGTGTAAGGGACTACGACTTTATTCCTGCACCACGAGCTCTTTTGATACTACGATGCTATGACACTGGGATGCTGTGATGGGGTAATGTGCACTAGACGAGGATAAAATCATTGCACCACCAGACCTTTTGACGGCATGATGTTGCTGTGATGAAGAATGCACACTTGAAAGCAGCGGTATCAGCGCCCTATGTGCCCTCATATTCGTAGCAAACACTTAATAGTAAGCACGCTCACAACCGCATCACAGGATCACAGAATTACAACATCACAGGATCACAGAAAATCCATCCCGTATTCCTCCTTCACTCTGGCGGTCAGTGCTTTAATTTCCTGTTCGCGGTTCTTCGGATAGATCAGTAGAATATCTCCCTCGTCCACTACGATAAAGTCATCCAGTCCGCCGATCACGGCCAGTTTGTCGGGACTGATACGGATGAGACTGTTGTGGGTGTCATGAGCGATCACTTTCCGGCCGCTGATCAGATTGCCTTCCTCATCTTTATCACTTTCACTGTGCAATGATGCCCAGGTACCGAGATCACTCCAGCCGAAAGACGAAGGAATGGTATAGATGTTATCGGCCTTTTCCATGATGGCGTAATCTACTGAAATACTTGGCGTTGTAGGGTAGTGCTCATCAATAAAAGCCTGCTCTCCGGAGGTATTGAACTGGTCTTTACCGGCCGATAAAATATCGTAGATCTCCACCGCATTATTCTGAAAAGCATCCAGCAGTGTTTTTACCCGCCAAACGAAAATGCCCGCATTCCACAAGTACTCACCGGTAGCGAGGAATTCCTTGGCCCGTTCCAGATTGGGTTTTTCCGTGAACTGACGGACTTTTTTGATCTCGCCATCATTGTTTTCATAGCGAATGTACCCATACCCGGTATCGGGGCGGGTAGGGCGGATGCCCAGGGTAAGCAGGGCATCATTGGCAGCGGTAAAAGCCAGACCTTTGCGCAATGTGTCCAGGAAGCTGATCTCACTGAGGATGATATGATCGGAAGGAGCCACGATCAGATTGGCTTCCGGATCGAGGGCCTGCAGTTTGAGGGCAGTATAGGCAATGCAGGGAGCTGTGTTATTGCGAGACGGTTCACACAGGATCTGATTGTCCGTCAGTTCCGGCAGGTGCTCTTTCACCAGTTGTTTGTAGATCTTATTGGTGACAATGAAAATATTTTCGGCCGGGCAAAGCGGAAGAAAACGTTCGAAAGTGAGCCGGATCAATGATTTTCCGGTGTTCATGACATCGAGAAACTGCTTGGGACGTGCTTCCCGACTGGCCGGCCAAAAACGGGAGCCGACACCGCCAGCCATGATGGCGACATAGGTGTGATTGTTCATCGGTTTTTAATTGTTTTTAGAAAATTTTACGGAGCCTGGGATAGCTTGTTTCAAATTAGCATTGTTGATGGATACAAAGATATATATAGTTGGAGCAGAAAAAACCGTGAGGACTGGATAAAGCATCAGAGAGTACAAAGGAATGTAAACAAAATATTTATAAATAAAATTTTTTCAATAAAAATTAAAAAAAGTCCTTCATTCTGCAACTTTTTCACCTATTTATTTGTCATTACAGTTCATAGCCAATGTTATTGCAAATCACCTGACTTATGAAACGAACTGTACTTTCAGCGCTGCTGGCAGCATTTGCTGTCATTGCGGTAGCGCAAACCACTCGTCTGAGCGGGATCCTCACCGATAATTCCGGAGCCACTATTCCCTTTGCCAATGTCATCTTGTATCAGCAGACCGATAGCGTGCTGGTCAAAGTAGAGACCACTGACGAAGCCGGCACCTTTGTGTTTCGCAACATTTCGGCCGGCACTTATCGCCTGCAAGCTTCCTACGTCGGATTTGCCGACCTGAACCGTAATGATATCACCCTTACGGCAGGGGCGGAGCTTGAACTTGGAACACTTGCTCTGGCTCCCCAGGCCATTGAGCTGGAGACCGCAACGATCAAGGCGCAGCGCGTACTGGTGGAAGTGAAACCTGATCGCACGGTATTTAATGTAGAAGGAACCATCAACAGCGCCGGTGGCGATGGGATGTCTCTTTTGCGCAAGGCGCCCGGAGTAACCGTCGACAATAATGATAACATCAATGTGCTCGGCCGGGCCGGTGTGCTGCTCTATGTAGATGGCAAACGCCTGCCGCTGACCGGCCAGGATTTAACCAATTATCTACAGAATCTATCGGCGGAACAGATTGACCGTATCGACATCATCACTAATCCCGGTGCACGTTACGAAGCCGAAGGTAATGCCGGGATCATCGATATCCGGCTCAAACGCGATAAAAGCATGGGGGCAAATGGTTCGGTCAACCTGTCGGCCAGCCAGGGAAAATACAACCGGACCAGTCTTAACGCCAGTGGGAACTATCGAAATAAAGCCCTGAGCCTGTTTACTACCATAGGAGCAACCGATGGGCACGTATTCAACAAAATAGATTTCCTGAGTTATCAGAACGGCCTGCTGATCAACGAGATCGATCACATTTTCAACGGCTGGCAGAACGCCAATATTCGCTTCGGCGCTGATCTTTTCCTGGGTAAACACCATACCTTGGGGGCCCTGATCACCGCCAATGCATTAAATGGCGAACGACGCATTCATAACCGGATGACAATTGGCAAACAAACTACACCCGGACAAACAGATAGTATCCTGATCGCCAACAACTTCTCCGACAATACCATACGTCAGAGTACCTACAACCTGAACTATCGCTTTGATAATGGTCAGGGGCAGACATTGAACATCGACGCCGACTATGGCCGCTATCGCACGACCTCCGAACGCCTGCAACCCAATCGGTACTACGATGCCGGAGAGCAGGTACTACTCACTGAGATCACCAATTATTTTGATACTCCGACCGATATTGATATTTACACGTTGAAACTGGATTACAACCTGAACTGGCTGGGAGGCAAACTGGGCATCGGTGGTAAACTCAGCCAGGTTATTACCGATAATAACTTCCAGTTCTTCGATGTAATTGAAAATACGAACGAGTTTAATGATATAAGATCCAATCGTTTTGAATACGATGAAAAGGTATATGCCGGCTATTTTAGCTACGACCGGCCTCTGGGCAAAAAATGGAACTTTACCCTGGGACTCCGGGCCGAGCAAACCGATGCCACCGGCGATCTGCAGGCTTACCGGGCTGAACTCCAGGAGCCACCGGTTGAACTGAATTACCTCAATTGGTTTCCGAATGCAGGCCTTACCTGGCAATTGGCTCCGCAACACATGCTGGCCCTGGCCTATGGCCGACGGATCAATCGCCCGGATTACAACGTACTCAATCCGTTTAACAACCAGCTCAGCGAGTTATCATACGAAAAAGGCAATCCATTTTTACAGCCGGAGATCGTCAATAATCTGGAATTGGGCTATACGCTGGCCTATCGCTATAATTTCAAGCTCGCTTACAGTCGTACTACCAACCAGATCACCCGCCTGATCGCTCCGGATGATATCGACCCTCGTGCCAGTTTTATCACCTGGGATAACCTGGCCGAACAAAAGATCTACAGCCTGAATATCAGTGCTCCGGTACAGGTGCGCAAGGGCTGGAATGCCTATTTTAACCTGAGCGGATCACATCTGGACAATCAGGCCGACTACGGAAATGGTGCAGTAGTGGATGTACAGGCCTGGACCTACAATATTTTTCAGCAACATACCATCGATCTTCCGGCCGGTTTTAAAGGCGAGATCTCCGGCTGGTTCAGTGGTCCGGGCGTCTGGGGAGGCGTTTTCCGGTACGAGACCAGCTGGAGCCTGGATCTGGGGCTGCAGCGTAAATTTCTGGAAGACCGGCTCAATGCTAAACTCAGCGTAAGTGATCTGTTCTACCAAAGTGGCTGGGATGGTTACAGTGAATTCAACGGCCTGTATTCTGTCGGTGGCGGCCGTTGGGACAGCCGCCGGGTGGCACTTAGCCTGAGCTATAATTTCGGTAACGAGAATGTGAAAAGTCGCCGTCGGAAAACCGGACTGGAAGAGGAAAGTAACCGGCTGGGAGAATAGTGAAGCGGGCAAAAAAAAGCCGCGTTGTTCACGCGGCTTCAAAAATCCTTCAACAAAATTATGGAACCCCTTTATGGGAAATCTTGACCAACTGTATTAATCGATAGTTACAGTTTGGAAATAACTTTTGAAATCGGTATTTACCACTACATTGTAATCGCCTTTTGGCAAACTGTCCAGATTGTAGCGGCGCTCTACCTTGATGACGTTGTCGAAATCCTCTTCGAAAACCAGACCGTTGTGTTGATCATAGATGGAGATCTGAACATCGGTCATTTTGCCCCGGAAGTAAGAAACGTCAAGTTTGGTTTTGTTTGTCAGCACGACCGGTGCAAAATAAACCGAGCGTTTGTTCGTGTCCATTTCCACACCTTCGTAAGTCAGTTCGATAGGTTGAACAATATCGCGATTGTTGGTGGTAATGACCAGTTCGTAATCACCGACGGGGAGATCAGACATATTGAAGATCTTTCCGTAGTGATTTTTATCCACGCTTTCCTGCAGCAATGCTACACCAAAGGCGTCGTACAGGGTAACCGTAGTAGCACCGGCATCGATGTTGGTCAGTTCGAGTGTGAACTTTCTGGCATCGGCCATAGTAGCAATACGGATGTCGGGATTGGTATTATTGGCGTAAGTAGTCAGGCCCAGACCGAGTAATACTATGGCCAGACACATTCTTTTCATTAGATCCTTCATAATAACAGTGTTTTAACCTGCTGTGGCAGGCAGGTTTTCATTTTTAATCCTTCTAAAATCGGTCAATGATCATTTTCCTTTGGTTGACAGGACAAAGATGCATGAAAATAGACCGACCGGTCTACCATCCTTTTGATCAATACTTGTGCTAAATTACCAATCATAATGGATTGACATGCTATTAATGTCAATATAGTATCATTTGTGTCCAAATTAAATTTGGCAACCTCTTTTTTGGGAAAATTCAATGGGGGTATTCAAACTATAATGTACTGTTTATTCTTTTCCAAAAAATCATGTTGAAAAACGAAACCTGAAGGGCATGAATCCAGTTAAAATAGGATAATTCGAATAGTTGCCGGAAGTGTCTTTTGTTTAGAAGTAAAGATCTACATCTCAAAACCGATGTCATAAGAAAGTCTCTGGGATAGTGATGATGAATATCATAGCTGCAAACCAGAGTTTTATATTATGAAAATTTTGTTATTTGTTATTTCTTTTGTTTTTTTGCGGCGTCTACAAACCATTTCCTCCCCCCTCTATACAGATTCAATATTACCTATTCCAACATTCCAACACTCTGTTTGAGCTTTTATGAGGCATACTGCTTGAATTAAAAACTGATTTTGTCCGTACGGACAGAACTGAAGATCCCATAACATTGCTAAGTTAATATGCCATGAAGAAAGGCTTACTATTTTTAGGATTAACTATTCTGGTCTATGCCTGTACCGGTGATCGCCTGACGAACCCTCTGGATATTGAGCTCAAGAATGCGCTGGAGAGAGTCTCTCCGAACAAGAACCTGAGCGGGTGGGAATTGCCGCAAAGTGACGACTACTCACGGATACCGACTGAGTCGCAGAATCCCTTGTCGGATGCCAAGGTGGAACTGGGTAAAATGTTGTTTTACGAAACAGGACTAGCCCGGAATTCGGTACATGAGAACGGGGGCGGTACCTACTCCTGTGCAACCTGCCATGTGCCATCTGCCGGTTTTATGCCGGGACGGGCCCAGGGAATTGCCGACGGTGGTATTGGCTTCGGCTCCATTGGTGAGTCGCGGATCATGATGGATAATTACGAAGAAACGGAACTGGACGTGCAGGGGGCCCGGGCGCTGAGTCTGTTGAATGTAGCTTACGTTACCAATACCACCTGGAGCGGAAAGTTTGGTGCGCGGGACGTCAATGAAGGTACAGAGGATGTATGGCCGTTCGATCCTCTGCTGGAGGCCAACTATGAAGGTTTGTCCGGACTGGAAAGCCAGAATATGGAAGGCCTGGACTTACACCGGATGGTGGTGGACGATTTTGTGCTGGACATACTGGGTTACCGCGAAATGTACGATGAAGCTTTCCCTGACTTTCCAGAGTCGGAAAGATATGGCCGCAAAACGACCAGCTTTGCTGTTTCTGCCTACATTCGCACTTTATTATCTACTGAAGCTCCCTTCCAGCGTTGGGTGAGAGGCGATGAAGATGCCATGAGCGATCAGGAGAAGCGGGGGGCACTGGTGTTTTTTGGAAAAGCGGGGTGTTATCGCTGCCACAAAGGGCCGGCTCTGAACTCTATGGAATTTCACGCCCTGGGTGTGTTCGATCTATATGAAAGCGGTGGCTTCAACACCGGGCCGGAAGATATTCGCAATTTTGGCCGGGGAGGTTTTACCCTGCGGCCGGAAGATAATTACAAATTCAAAGTACCCGGCATCTACAATATGGGCGATTCTCCTTTCTATTTTCATGGAAGCAGCCGGCATTCCTTACGTTCGGTAGTGGATTATTTCAACCGGGGTATTCCCGAGAATCCGAGAATCCCTGGCGAGCAGATCTCACCTTTGTTCCATCCCCTGAACCTGACCGAAGGCGAGATCGAAGATCTTATTACTTTCCTCGACAATGGTCTCCGCGATCCCAACCTCGAACGTTATGTTCCTGATTTTGTACTCTCCGGCAATTGTTTTCCGAATAATGACAGCCTTTCACGGCGGGATCTGGGATGTGATTAAGTGATCTAAGTTGCTAGTGAGCCAGTCATAAGTCGTAAGTCGATCAGGTTGGTGGTATAATGAAATGCATGGAACTGGATTTTGGTAATAAGAGCGCTTCGATCCCGGTCATTTCGCCTTGCTGTAGTACCGTTTGGCGCTTATCACTTTGACTGATGACTATTGACTGACGACAGACAACTTGCGATCTACCTATAAATTTACAAAGAGACTGGGAGGCGCGCAGCGAAGCGTTCTCTCAGTCTCTTTGTAATTAATACAGTACCTTTAAACCAGGTAACAAAATAACAGCATGAAGCAGTTAGCTGATTGGGGTATTGTCATTTCTTTTTTGGTTGTGTGGTGCTCTCTGGAGTTGCCCGCGCAGGACCTGATCTTCCACTACAACGAGCCGGCCCAGAAATGGACCGAAGCCCTGCCCTTGGGCAACGGCCGACTGGGAGCCATGGTCTATGGCGGCGTAAACGATGAGATCATCCAATTCAACGAAGAAACCCTTTGGACCGGCGGCCCCAACGACTATTCTCACAAAGGAGCACATGAGTATCTGGAAGCGATCCGTGCTCTGCTGTGGGCCGGCAACCAGCACGAGGCGGAAGCACTGGCCGCCGAACATTTTATGAGCGAGCCACTGCGACTGAAGGCCTATCAGCCTTTCGGAGACCTGCTGTTGCATTTTGATCATACCGGTACGCCACAGCATTATACCCGAAAACTGGATCTGGAAAATGCTATAACAGAGGTAAGCTATCGTGTAGATGGAACAAACTACAAAAGAGAGGTACTCGCCAGTTTCCCGGATCAGCTCATTGCGGTGCATCTGACAGCAGACCGGGCGGCCGGGCTGAACTTCAGCTTTGGCCTGGATTCGAAACATCCCCTAAAATCGGTGGAAACCAATTTCGACCGGCAGGTCCTGGCGGTGAACGTATTGAACGGTGAGATGGAAGGCAAAGCCATGCTGATGGTGAAAACCGACGGGCAGATCAGTCCGGGGTATGATGATATTGCCGTTAAAAATGCTTCCTACGCTACCCTCTATTTAACGGCTTATACCAATTTTGTCAACTATAGGGATCTGAGTCGCCCATCCTCCCGCTACATCGATCATTCGTTCCGGAACTTCGAGGCACTGAGTTTTGATGAGATCAGACAGAAACATCTCGAAGACTATCATAAATTATTCGATCGGTTCAGTATCCGGTTTGACCAAACCGGCAACAGCTCCCTACCCACCGATGAACGTATCTTTGCTTTCTGGAAAGCAGCCGACGATCCGCAACTTCTGGCCCTATACATTCAATACGGCCGCTACCTGACCATTGCCAGCAGCCGCCCAGGCACCCAGCCCGCCAATCTACAGGGCATCTGGAACGACCGGCTGGAGCCTTCCTGGGATAGCAAGTGGACCACCAACATCAACTGCGAAATGAATTACTGGCCGGTGGAGTTGACCAATTTGCCGGAATGCCACGAACCCTTGTTCCGGCTGATCGAAGAATGTGCAGAGACCGGGGCTGAAGTAGCCAGAGAACACTATGACGCAGATGGCTGGGTGCTGCACCACAACACGGATATCTGGCGCGCTACTGCACCCGTAAATGCCTCCAATCACGGCATCTGGGTGAGTGGTGGGGCCTGGCTCTGTCATCACCTTTGGGAGCATTTTCTGTTTACGCAGGATACCGCTTTTTTGCGGGAAAAATATCCGCTCATTAAGGGGGCGGCGCTGTTCTTTAAGGATTTCTTGGTAGAAGATCCCAAGAGCGGTTATCTGGTAAGCACGCCCAGCAATTCACCGGAGATCGGCGGGCTGGTAGCCGGTCCGACTATGGACCATCAGATCGTGCGGAGTCTGTTCAATATCACCGCTCAGGCGGCCGGTATTTTGCAGGTGGATCAGAAACTGGCAAAACAATTGACGGAAATGCGTGCCAAGATTCTGCCCAACCAGATCGGTCAGTACGGACAGTTGCAAGAGTGGATGCAGGATATTGATGATCCCGGCGTGAAGCACCGGCACGTATCGCATTTATGGGGTTTATTTCCGGGTAAGGAGATCAGTCCGCAACAGACACCCGAACTGGCAAGGGCGGCCGAACAGTCCCTGGTCTTTCGCGGAGATGAAGGGACGGGTTGGAGTCTGGCCTGGAAGATCAATTTCTGGGCCCGACTGCTACAGGGCGATCATGCCTTTGAGTTGATCCACATGCTGCTGAGCCCGGCGGAGACTAAAGGTCGGGATACGCGCGGTGGTTCTTACCCCAATCTGTTCGATGCACATCCGCCGTTTCAGATCGATGGCAATTTCGGTGGTACGGCAGGCATTATTGAATTGCTGGTGCAAAGTCAAAATGGGTATATTGATGTGTTACCTGCTCTGCCGGATCAACTGGCTGCCGGTTCCATTGACGGCGTTTGTACCCGGGGTGCTTTTGAATTGTCTTTCTCCTGGCGGGAAGGGCAACTGGAACAGCTCCGTGTTTTGTCTAAAGCAGGAAAAAAGTGCAGCGTGAAATATGCCGGAAGGCAGATTGAATTTGATACGGAAAGTGGAGTGAACTATGTGTTTGATAAGGAGCTGAAACGGGTAGAGTAGGGGTGGTGTTTCAACTAACTTTAAAGATGCATATTTTTTACTTACTGAAATTTTCATTTGTTCTCAAAATCCCTTGAAAGGATTATGAAAAGAAAAACAACATTGTCAATCTTCCTGATGCTGGGAGGCATCCTGTTTTTTACTAATTGCTCTAATATACGGGTTGAATCAGATCCCGCAGTCAGTGGCGACAGGGCAGTTGTTGAGACCAAACCCCGCACTATCGTCACTACCGATGGCGAGATCGACGATGTGGACTCCTACATCAGAATGCTGCTCTATGCCAACGAATTTAATATCGAAGGGCTGGTGTACAGCAGTTCCATGTGGCACTACAAAGGAGACGGCAAGGGGACGGAGTTTACCTCCGAAATGGAGATGACCAAAAGAATATACGGTGCCAAAATCGACCTCCGGTGGCCGGGTACGGAATGGATGAACCCTTTATTGGATGCTTACGGGGAAATTTATCCGAACCTCATTAAACACGCGGAAGGTTACCCGACGGCCGATCATCTGAGAAGCCTGGTGAAAGTGGGGAATATCGATTTTGAAGGCGAAATGGAAAAGGATACTGAGGGCTCCGATTTTATCAAGTCCAAATTGCTGGATGATGAACCTGGGCCGTTGTATCTTCAGGTGTGGGGCGGCACCAATACCATCGCCAGGGCTTTGAAAGCCATTGAAGATGAATACAGCGATTCGGCTGGGTGGGAAAACATTTATCAAAAGGTATGTGACAAAGCGATTATCTACGCCATCCTCGACCAGGATGCTACTTACCGGAAGTACATCGCTCCCAACTGGCCCGATATCCGGATCTTTTACAATTCGAATCAGTTCTGGTGTTTTGCCTATCCCTGGAAAAGGGCGGTCCCTGAGTCACAGCACTATCTTTTTGAAGGGGATTTTATGGGCAAAGAGATCATCCTGAGCCACGGACCGCTGTTGAAACAATATTATAGTTATGGTGACGGCCAGAAGCAGGA
>JAGQXH010000153.1 GCA_020436695.1 Lewinella sp.
TAGATCAGTTGTACAAGGCAGATTTTCGACGCACCTATCCGGAGGATGTAAAACTATCGCATCCGCTAAAGCCCCTGACTTTTGAGACAGAGAAGATCAAAGCTTTTGGTAACATTGACAAAGTTCTGGAACAATTCCTGCTGGAACAACAACAGGAATTGGAACAACTGCTCCATGATGGTCAATATAAACAACTGCCTCCAAATACCGTCCGTCTGGTACTCGATGCCTTTGTGACGGAGGAAGGTACCAAACGACCGGTAGCTTATGAGCAAACTGGTGATCTGATTCGCACCAAGACAGGTAAGGTGCAATTCTTCCCTCTTATCCCGGAAGAAGCATTGAGTAAGTTGCTGCAGCGCTTGATCGATAATCGCTTGCTGAGGCAGGAATCAGACCGACTGGAGTTATCGCATGATTCGCTGGCTGCTCTTATAGACCGGGCGCGAAGTGACCAAGAGCGACAAGTATATCAACTGCAAAGCCGCATTGTACTGGCGGAGAAGGATTTTGGGAAGACGAAAGAATATCTGGGGCCGGGAGTGCTGGGGCAGATCGATGAATTATTGACGGATCTGCAACCACGGCTGGAGAAAAAGCATCTGGACTTTATTGCCCATAGCCATGACAAGCAGAAAGAAGACCTTGATGTAGAACGGGATCGGCTCAAACGAGAGAAAAATTTAATCAGGAGTAATCGAGAACGGCGAAATCAGGTCGTGTGGATAGTTATTGCGACTGTGATTGTTTTAGCGTTGGTATTTTACTCCGCGCAAACTGGTCTAGAGGATGGTAGAGAGAATAAGGAGCAAGCGATGAAAATTGAGGAGCAATTAAGGCAAATTAAGGAATTGAATCAAATCCTTAAAATCGCCGAAAGGGATAGAGATGTATTTAAAGCTGCTTGGATTAATGACAGTTCTAATAACAGCTCAATTGTAATGACTGATTCCTTACATGGACTTTTGAAGGATCATCGTGACAAAAAGGTTTATCCAATTATCAGAATCAACGACCAGTTATGGATGGCCAAAAATTTGGATTATGATACAATAGGAAGTTGGCCCAATAAAAAGGGAGATGAATTTGGCCGCTTGTACTTCGGGCCGGTAGCAAATGAAGTTTGTCCCGATGGATGGAATTTACCTAGTGATGACCAATGGAAAGAACTCTTTCTCGCCTTTGGAGGATATCAAGATCCCTTTGATAAAGGTAGGGTAGGTAAGCCCGAAATAGCATACAACAATTTAGCGGACAATGGATTTACCTTGCTTCCAGGTGATGCATTGAACGATAGTGGGGGACTTATGGATAGTACCAGTGGTTTTTATTGGAGTAGCAATGGTAATATCTATTATCACTTGGGCAGCACTAAAATAATTGAACGAAGAATAATTCCTGAAAAGTGGAGTATGTCATGTCGCTGCGTGAAGAAAAAGGATAAGTAACATTACACTCATATTTTTTTAAATGCCGTGTCCATCTAACTGCATTGTCTAGCAAGAGAGCTTATCCGATTCGATTGTTGAACTCATGAGGGATTGGTAAGCGGGATTACAAAGGCTCAGCAACCGCTATCGAGCTTACTCATCTAGCATTAGAACAAAGGGCATAGCTGTAATTTCGTTGAAAAGCGGCTCATGCAGCCCTGATGCGATCCAGTTCTTTTCGATTACAAAAGCCAAACCGAAGTCCTATTATTTCGGTATTTTTGCAATGCAAAATTTTTTTAAATGATGATGACTTCTGCCGTAGACGAAATTATCAATTTTATTGCCGGCGAGAATCCCGCCCGGGTACTTGATTTTAAAGCCTCAGAGGCGACGAGAAAAAGGGTTTTTGATTTGATTGACAGATCAAAAAAAGAAGAGTTGTCGGAAAAAGAACAGGCAGAACTCGATCACTATTTTCAACTTGAACACCTGATGCGGCTGGCCAAGATCCGGGCCTACAAGATGCTGCATCCATGAGTCGATATGTTTCCCGGAAAAATCGCCTCCTCGTCAAGAAAAGGGCTTTACATTGTTTTGAATATTGCAGGGTTCCCGAATTGTTCTCATTCATCGGTTATGAACTCGATCATATTATTCCAGTAAAGCACGGCGGTTCAAACACGATCCAGATCCAGTCCTTTGCTTGTTTGCAGCCTCACTCCTCATTCCTGCCCACCTCCCCCGGCGTCATTCCAAACTCTTCTTTAAAACATTTACTGAAATAGCTCGGACTGCTGAAGCCTACCATAAACGCGATCTCGGCGGCCGTGCCGGCATCGGCTTCCAGCAGTTGGCGGGCCCGTTTCAGGCGAATGGTGCGAATGAAACGGCTGGGGTTTTGACCGGTAAGGGCCCGGAGTTTACGGAAGAGTTGGGTGCGATCCAATGCCAGGTGTGCGCTGAGCTGCTCTACTGAAAGGGATTCATCGTCAATGTGCTCTTCAATAATCTGGCGGGCCTGCTGGAGGAAAGCCTGTTCGCGGGAAGGTACATTCACGGGACTGGGATCCAGTGGGTTGTCCTGGGCAAATCGCTTGCGCCAAAGAGCACGGTTTTGCAGCAGATTGTGGATGCGCAGCCGAAGCTCTTCGGCATCAAAAGGTTTGGCCAGAAAATCATCGGCCTGGGTGGCCAGTCCTTCCAGTTTGCTGTCCCGGGAAGTTTTGCCGGTCAGTATGATAATGGGGATGTGGCTGGTGGCTTCCTGTTGTTTCAACCGGCGGCACAACTCAAATCCATCCATTTTAGGCATCATTACATCGGTGAGAACCAGATCGGGGATGAACTCGGTAGCCTTACTTAGACCGTCTTCGCCATCCACGGATTCCGTCAGTTGGTAGCTTTTGCCGAGACAGGACCGAATATAAGCGCGGATATCCGGATTGTCTTCGATGATCAGCAATTCAGGCAGGTTGGTATCTGCTTCCTGAAGCGTGGGTGCTGCGGCCATCTGAATGGGCCGGTCGACCTCTACCGGCTCGCGCGGAACAGGAGGGCGCTCAAGCTCCGGGCCGTCCATCCCTTTCGGCAATCTAAAGCTAAAGCAGGTTGTTTCATGCGGCCGGCTCCTTACGGATATCTCTCCTCCGTGCAGATGGATCCAGTCCCTACTCAGGGCCAGTCCAATGCCGGTGCCGGGCTGGTCGGTGGTATACCCCGATTGCCCGGCCTGATAAAACCTTTCAAAAATATGGGGCAGGTGATCGGCCGCGATACCAGAGCCGGTGTTCTCAATTGAAATGTTTACCCACTTATTGCTTTCTTCGAGCGATACATTGATCCGACCGCCTTCCGGGGTATATTTAAGCGCATTTGATAACAGATTGAGTAATACCTGCTCGATCTTTTCGACATCGAACGCCAGGATTACGGATTCGGATCGACTGGAAAACTCCAGGCTGATACGTTGTTGTTCTGCCAGTGACAGGAAAGAATAAGTGAGCGCTCTGGTCAAAGCAACCAGGTCGGTTTTATGAAGGTACAGCCTGGCCTTTCCACTGTCCAGTTTGGCCAGATCGAGGATCTGATTGATCAGTTTTAACAATCGCCGGGCATTCTTCTGCATCAGTTGCAGCTGATCCTGCAGCCACGGATCGCGGTTTCGGTTTTTCATTTCCCGGATAGGTCCCAGGATGAGTGTGAGCGGTGTGCGAAATTCGTGGGAAATGTTGGCAAAAAAACGCGATTTGATATGGTCCATTTCCGCCAGCCGGACCTTCTCCTTTTCCACCTGCTGATCCCGGTAAGCAATGCTGAGGACCAATGCGATCATCTGTAAGACGAAGCCTCCCTGCATGATCCAGACTGGCCAGAGGTAGGTCTCGACCGGCCGGTGGGAGATCATTCCCGTATAACTCCAATAGTAGAAGGCGATAGAACCGAAGAAAAGACATAGGTTGGTGATGGCAAAAATACGTGCCGGTATATTGTTTGATCGGAGATAGTGATAGCAAATGTAGATCAGACCACACAGCCCCAGGAAGGGCAGTGGAAACAACAACCAGATATTGGTGGTCATATTATACGTTTCCAATGGTAGTATCGCCAGCAGGGAGGTCGTCAGTATACCCCCAAAGGCAGAAGCATAGAAATAATACCGGATCACTT
Organism: Lewinella sp.; assembly: GCA_020436695.1. Lineage (GTDB taxonomy): Bacteria > Bacteroidota > Bacteroidia > Chitinophagales > Saprospiraceae > Flavilitoribacter. The sequence continues at coordinate 4,101 of JAGQXH010000153.1, forward strand.
TCCTGATATCCGGCCGCCAGCCGTCCCGGTGCAGAAATTCGCTGACCAAAAGCGAATAGAAGATCACGATCCCATTGAGCGAAGCATTGATCAGTACCCGCGAAAGGCGGGGATTTTCTGCAACACCCCAGGTCTTATCGATCTCCATCTGGAAAAACAGGTAGGCCGAGACACAGAGAATATAAAGCGAGAGATACAGATAGGTGCGGTCCCATTTGAGCAGAAAGATGACCAGACTAAACAATACCATCATGCCGCACATACCGTGAAAGATGCCTTGCGCCCAGTTGTTCTCGGCGAACATACTGTATGATTCATTGAGAAAGTTGGGGCGCGACATGGCCCGAAGTTCAAACCAGGGATGAATGGATCTGCGACTGAGGCGGATCACGATCTCCCCGGTGGCACCGGCAGGTAATTCCGTCTGTAGGATATAAGGCGAGGAAAAGAGCGGACGGTGCCGGTAAGCATCCCAGGCCGAGCGCGGCAGATTACTGCCCAATAATGCTTTTTCCCAACTGCCGTCTGCCTGTTCCAGATAGACTTCCGCTTCATCCACATGCATGAGAAGCGTCCAGGCCGCCGTGGCTTGCAGGTCGTTCTTTACCCGGAGGCGGGCCCAGATCTGCCCTTTCCAGAGATTGGGAAATGGTTGATCATCAAGATGCTGTAGTTTTACCTGCCCCTGACTGATCTGTTCAAAGGAAAGTTGCTGCTCAGGGTCATAGGCCAGTTCGGCGTATTGCTCTATGGAAGTCCATGCATCTGTAGGATGGTAATACCAGGCAGAATCGATCACCCAGGTACTGGCCGGCGCAGCAGAAAGAAAAACCCATTTACTGATCAGCAGCGCGATCAGCCCAATCCGCAAGGAGCTGGAAAGGTATGGGGATGACGGGTTCATAATTTGTTATCTAGCTCTGTGTAGTCTTTCACAAATATAAAATAAATGGGAACTTGAATGATCTGTCTTTGGTTGGGCTGTTCGTCTAAGTGACGGTTAAAAAATAAATGAAACAGTCTTAGGTTTTTAATACTTTGCTAAGCTGTTGACTATCAGTAGATCGCGTGCGGAGTTTTCAAAACTCTAGAAAAAATTGTTTTATTTGTTCCTGTCAAACTACTAAGGGTATAAAAAATCAGTTTTATGAGTATTTCAAAAGCTTATGACCATTGGTCTGACAGTTACGATGATGTTGATAACAAGACCCGTGATCTCGACCAGCGGGCCACGATCACCACGCTTGGCCTCTACACTTTTGGCAAAGTATTGGAAATGGGTTGTGGCACCGGCAAGAATACCCTCTGGCTGGAAGAGCGCTCCGAATCCGTAACCGGGTTCGATTTCTCCGAAGGCATGCTGGCCAAAGCACGGGAGAAGATCCAACGGGAAAGTGTAACGTTTCAGCAGGCCGATCTGACCGAAGCCTGGCCCGCAGCAAATGATACCGCCGATCTGATCACTTTCAATCTCATCCTGGAACACATCGCCGATCTGGATCATATCTACCGACAGGCTTACGCCAAACTGAAAAAAGGGGGGAAGCTCTTTATTAGTGAATTGCATCCTTTCAAACAATACCTCGGTAGTAAAGCCCGCTTTGAAATGGAAAGTGGGACCCAGGAACTGGAAGTCTTCACACACCATGTTTCCGAATTTATGAGCCTGGGGAGCAAACAAGGATTTAGGTTGTTGGAATTGCGGGAATGGTGGGATGAGGATGATACATCGGAGGTGCCGCGTCTGTTGACTTTATTATGGGAAAAATAGATTTGTACTGATCAGTACAACTTTATTTCTCCTGGTTGTGTTTATAGATTTTGTAGGCTTCAAGACAGCTGTTCTATGAATCAGAAACACGACCTGGAGAAAGTATTGGCGGAGGGCGATATGCTTTTCCGGCAACAGGGTTACCATAACACCGGGGTGGAAGAGATATTGAATAAAACGGAGTTTCCCCGCAGTTCGTTCTATTATCACTTCAAAAGTAAAGAAGGTTTTGCCGTCAGGGTACTGGAATACTACGTGGATGGTCTGGTAGCACTAATGAACAGTAAATTCAACGACCCGTCAGTGAGCAGCTCTTTGCAGCGACTCAAAAACTACTTCTATCTGATCGCAGATATGAATGTCAACAGTGAGTTTAATTTTTGTTGCAACATTCAGCGCTTTTCCATTGAAGAAGGGAGTGCGCCCAACCTGTTGCAGCGGGCTACTGCAAAGCAATTCCAGCGCATTTTCCGGTTGACTTTGAAATGTATGCAGGCGGCTCAAAAGGAGCGGGAAGTACGGTCTGACATTCTTGCTGAAAAACTGACGCGGATGTTATTCGATATTATTTACGGCGAAACGACGCTCTCACGGGCAGACCGGCTTCCGGAAAATTTCAGGTCCTCGCTGGAAACTTTTTTTCTTTTAATTGGGAATGATCCGAAATCAGCCTGACCATAATTAGCGAATTGTGGACCGGCTGATGACTTTTGACGATTTGAATGGATTCGAAAATTGCAAATAATTTTTTATCCATATTTGTACCGACTGGTACATACAAATTTAGCATAATCATGAAAAATCATTTGATCTCAGTATTACTACCCCTATTATTGGTTTTGGTTCAGGGTTGTATGGCTGATCTTCGCCCCTCCCTTATCGAAAAAGAAGGCATCGTATCCACTAATGAAGAAAAGGGGAAAATGATCCTCCTAAAGGCCTGGAAGAAACAGGGCCTGGAAAATTTATCTTTGCATGAGACTTATTTGGTAAGAGGGCAGGATGTCTGGAAAGGTATGATGGGAAAATTAGGGAAACCATGGCCGGATGCGGCTATCGACCTGCAGTTGAAATATGCGGTGGGTACGTTCGACAGCCAGGTAATTTTCCAGAGTGGAAAAAGGCAGGACGTAAAAGCCGGTTTGCAAAGCTGGCGCTACTACGAGCAGGTACCTGGCAGTGAGCTCACCTTCGTCGATTACGACGAACGCATTGCCTTCGGCCTTTCCGCCTATCAGTATTTTTTCGAATTGCTGGATCGCTTAAGGAAAGCACCGATCATTAGTTATGCGGGAGAAAAAATGTTTAAGGGACGTTTGTACGACCAGGTATTTGTGAGCTGGGACATGCCTGAACCGCATCAGCAGCACGATCAGTACGTGCTGTGGATCAACCGGGAGAGCGGTATGCTGGATTATGCCCTGTATACCCTACGGGAGAACTATCTGAAAATGCCCGGATCCAAAGCTTTTTACGGATCGATCCAGTTTAAGGACTGGCGTCCGGTGGATGGCATCCTCATCCCGCATACGCAACTAGTGTATCTGAACAGTCCGAAGGAAAAGGAGAAAAAGCATTTGCATCAGTTGCGGGTGGAGGAATTCGCTTTCGATACTTTTTCTTTGGAGGAACTGTATCCCAATCCTGAAATAGACAGGATCGGGGATGATAAGGTTGCGGCTCATTGACTTAAAGACTCACATCCGGGATTATGCGAGGAGCCGTTGCCGGTTGCCGGTTTGTCAACTGATTAACCGGCAACCTGCATCAAGTGGGTGCACTTCTGAAAAAATTTTGATGTGTTGCAACGTGAAGGATACAAGCCGGGAACTTGCAATCGAAAACCACTGTATGAAACAATAACATTTAACCGCCATGCTCCATGAATATCTGGATACACAGCCAGCTATCAGCTAAAAAATTCGGTGGACAGCCGGAAGTGTACTACCACGTCCATAAATTCCTGGATGCTTCCAAGCTGTTCTATTTTCATATTAAGCACCGCATACTGCTGCATAATACCTTCGGTATCGAGTTGTGTACCCGATTGTTCGGGGACTGCATTGAGCTGGAAAATGGACAAAAGATACTGGTACGAGATATAGCTGCCGAACACATCAAAGAGGACCTGAGTGGAAAGATCCCCACTATTTTTGACTGGTTAGGTAAAAACGCGGAGCTGGAAAAACAACAGTTGTTGTTGCCCAAGATTGATGACGAGGAAATCAGCCTATTCATGGAACAACCGTTCCTGCAAAGCGGGCTGACTGCCAGCCGGATTATCACCTATAGTGACTTTGGGATCTATCTCATCCAGGAACTGTTTGGTCCGGAAAAAGCGGCTATGGTGCGAGCGAAGATCCCACCAGAGCAAAATGTGGCCAACTATCTCAGGCACTATAAATTCACTCAAAAGTGGCAATTCTCACCAGATATGTCACAACTAAATCTGCTGCAATCTGATGAAAGACCTGCTGGAAAAAAAGTTGAATGACTTCTTCGATCAAATGGAAGCGCGATTGGAGGAACCGGTACAAATATCATGTAAATAAGGATCATCAGGAACGGGACGAAAATTTGTTTTGAAAAGAGTGGTTAGTGGTGATAAGACTGATCTCGCATGAACATTGGATTGATCAATTACTCATTTCATCATTTTTTTCATGATCGGTAACTGCCGATCGCCTGGTTGACTCGGATGATAACCTATTGTCTCAAACCCTCGGGCTCGGTAAAAAGGCTCCGCATTCGGATCGGCAATCACCTTCACAGACTTGTGTCGCTCATGCAGGATAGTGCCTAGTGCATGTTCCAGCAAGGCCGTTCCGTAGCCCTGACCAATATATTCAGGCAATATCCAAAGATGCTCCACCCACAGGTAGGGCAGTTGCTCTTCGAGTACGCAAACGCCCCGGAAACGGTCATCCCGAAGGGAACGGATAACAAATACCGGATGTGCCTGTAGGTAGTCCGCACTAAAAGTCAGATCATCTTCCCAAAGCCGTAGCCATTCCTTCGGATAACCCCAGTAGGCTTTAGCGGCTTTGCTGATATGAGTGAGTGCCTCGGCATCTGCTGCCGAAGGTTGGGAGAGCCGGATGATCTGATATTTTTCAGCTACTTCGATGATTGGGATAGTTTACAAGATCGTCGGCAAAGTGCCGCCATCCACCCGTAATGCAGCACCGTTTGTAGCTGCACTGAGCGGACTGGCCAGATAGACAACCAGATTCGCGACTTCCCGGGGTGTGGCAAAACGTTGTAGTAATTGAGTGGAACGCTCCTTTTTCAGAAAATCAGCTTCCACTTCGGCCCGGCTTCTGCCTTCTTTCTCGGCCAAGGCCGAAAAGAACTGACCGGCTCCTTCCGACATGGTGGAACCGGGTAGCACCGAATTGACGGTCACGCCCGTTCCTTTGGTAAGACGGGCCATGCCGTTGGCCAGGGCGATCTGGGCACTTTTACTGACCCCGTAGTGGACCATTTCCGCCGGGATCTGTACACCGGATTCACTGGAGATGAAGAGGATGCGACCCCAGTTCTGCGCCAACATCTTAGGGAAATAACGACGGGAAAGGCGTACCCCGCTCATGAGGTTGACCTCCATCATTTCGTTCCATTCCTCATCGGAGATATCCGCAAAATCTTTCGGTTCGAAGATGCCGACGTTATTGACCAGAATATCTACCATGACTACTTCCTCCAGCAGGCGGTCAATACTGGTTTTTTCACCAAAATCGGCAACTACTCCCGTTACTATTGCTTCGGGTACTTCCGTTTTTATTTTGAAAATGGCGTTATCGATCCGGTCCTGCGTCCGTCCGTTGATGATCACGGAAGCACCTTCACGGGCCAGTTCTGTGGCAATGGCCAGGCCGATACCGGCAGTGGAACCGGTAACAAGGGCCGTTTTTTCCTTTAGGTTAAGATCCATCGTAATTGTTAGTACTTCGTTTAAATCCGGCTATGTCTTTTGGTCTTTTCGAACGGCGGTTTAATCTTCCAGCTCAACTGAAGTTCCGGTTTGCGGATAAGCCACCAGGAAAATAGCAGCAGCACGGATAATTGCAATAGCCAGGGTGCATAAAAAGGCAGATCGCGGCTGAGATCTACCAATACGCCGTCTCCGGGAAAAATACCAAATCCAATCAAGGCCGGCAGCCGGTACCAATAATAACAAACAACCGCAGCGGCGGAAAAGATGCGGATGAGTAGTAGCAGGTGATCCTGCATTAACGTTTTAGATAATAAACAAAAAACGGTAAGGGAAAAAGCCATGGAGAGTAAAGGCAATCCGTAGCCCATGATCAGGTGGTGCCATCCTTCCATACCATGAAAATCAGGTACGTGGAACCACCCCCAGATGAATCCCGGGAGCCCTCCGGCCAGCAACAAGCCAGACAGCCGATGTTCCGGCGTCTTTTGTTGGGCCAGGGGATGGATCTGCGGGGCCGAATCCGGGCAGGGGATCACGCAATTCCGGCAACTCGTGCACTGTGCATTGGGAAAAGTGACTAAAGGCTTGGAACCATACAGTTTCTCCACCGGTGAGACCGGGCACAAGCCCGAACACCAGCCGCTTTTCCATTCGTAGGTTGCACCGGATACGAAGGCACCACCTCCAACGAGCAGTAGAAGAGCTGCACTGGCCCATCCGCTGGTATCCAGCATGATATGCCGCAACGGAAGAATAAGGTACAACAGGCAAACGGCAGTGAGCATGAATTTGCCCTGCATGGCCAGTTTGAGCCGCTTTTTTCCGGAAAACCCTATTCTTCTGGGCAGCAGAGAAATAAAGGAAAGCGGGCAAATATTCCTCCACAAGCCGGGCATCAGCACCAATATCAGTGGAGCTACAGGGATCAGCACATTCCAGAGCAGGTTAATGCCGAGATCCGGATAAAAGATCAGACTGAAAAAGATCCCCGCTCCTGCGATAAAAAGCAAATATTGTAGTGTTCTCCAAAAATAGAGGGTTTTCCCCTGCAGCACCTCCCCGGCCTGCATCCCCACCTGTCGAGCCATAGTTTGTTCGTTTTGTACGATGCCGGTCCGGAATTATCGATCCGGCGGGCGGTAAAAATAGCAAGCCGGGGGAAAAAGAAGCTACCTAATGGCAATGATATAGATCATCGCATTTTTAAAATTTTATGTTAGTGTATTGGTTGACAGCTGCGGTTAATGTGGTGAATATGATAACTTAGCCAAATATTATGGGGCCATTTGATCAGTTGAACTCCAGATCATACTTCCACTCCGCTCCGTTCCGGTCTGCCATCACCACCCGGTATTTTCCCTTTTTGAGCACCAGGTAGGTCTTGTCGTGCGGGGAAGCCAGTTCGATGATGTCGGCCGGAGTAGCTTCGGCTGGTTCTTCGGCGCGGTAGGCTTTTACCAGTACGGGATAGTTCCCGGCCGGAACAATATTGTGCTTCACCGCTACAAAAGTATGATCGGGAATGTGGTAGAGCCAGCTGGGCCGGTTCTTCCGGTAGCGGGCGGGCGGATGATACAGCAGAATGTCGAAGTGCTTGGTGCCGGGTTTGCCATGGAAGGCCTCTCCCGCAGCGTTGACGAGCACACTTTCCTCATTGGTGCTGACCAGGTTATAATAAGGACTTTCCACATCCACAAATCGCTCCGTCAGGGCATCCTGATAGATCGTCAGGGGATCGATACCAGTGAGTTGTTTGAGATGGTAAGCCATGTAGTGATCCTCCTTGCCTTCGTATTTCGGAAGATCGCTTTCGACAGCGTGATACCATCCGCAGTGGATTACCACTTTGCCTTCCGGATGTTCATCCATGAATCGCTTGATCTGATGAGCCTGCCATAGGTCTCTTTCCATGGCTTCACTCTCTCCTTCATAGCCGAAGATCTGGAATCCCATGGCGATGGCTTCCCGGATCATGTTGCCCATTTGCGGTTCCATGGTATAAGTGCCGGTCCGGGGACTAAAAAGCGGATAACCTCTTTTTTGCAGGTCGTCATCCAGTTGATAGGCTTTTTCGTCATCGTAGTTCGGGGTCAGCGCTTCTATTCCCATGTATCTGAAGCCATTGGCGTAGAGGCTTTTCAGCATATTGCGGGTGAATACCCGGTGCTGCGGCTTATGATGAGCTTCGCTGATGATGACGATCTGCTCGTCCTGGGTCCGTTCGGCCAGATAGTCATAAGCATTGACCGGTTTGTACTGCTGAAAAACCGCTTTTTCGGCGGCCGTCATTTCCGTTAGTCCCCATTCCAGGGGTACTTCGTAGCTTTCCAGCGCTTCCTTATACTTTCCGATATAGGAATAGTAATAGGCCGCAGCAGGATCGGTCAGTTTTCCGGCAGCCAGTTCCTCCCGGATCTGGTCGCTGAATTTGAGTTGGTGCAAATGTACTTTTTGCCCCGGCAGTGATAAAGTGCAATTTGTGATCAACAAGAATAACGTGAAATAGCGCATGTTTGGATTTTTTGCACTAAAACGCTACCGGCATACCGTCCAGTATGAGGATCTGGACGGCATGCCGGTTATAAAAATCTTAAAATGTGAGATCTATACTATTGCCAATTGGCCAATCCCAACAGTTTTTCGCCTAGTTCGTTCAACTCTGCCCTTTCGTACTTCGTCTGCTCCCAGTTGCGCGGATCGCCGGGGAAGGCGTAGCCCTCGGGTGCGATGCGATGCTTCCAGGAATTGATCCGCCACTCGCGCAGTGCCTCATTATCTTCTTCGGCGGGCATCATGGAAATGTACTGGGCAATGCGGACTTTATCTTTCGACAGATTGGGCCGGATACCGTGTGGTTGGGCACTGTGGAAAATGAGCAGATCGCCGGCTTCCAACGGCACTTTGACGATATCGTTCTCAAAACCGGTGGTGTCCGGCTGGAAGCGGTTGCGGTCGGCGGGCTGAGTTAGTTTCCAGGTGTCATAGGTGCGGAACAATTCCGGGATACACTGAAAGCCGCCCATGTCCAGATCGGTCTGATCGGCCAGTGCCAATACGCCTTGTACGTTTTGCGGTTTGGTTTCGGGGTCATAATCCCAGTGGATGAATCCTTTGTAGCCGAAGCCGGGCCGGATGGGGAAATTGAGATTGGCCCGGTCGATGGTCACCCAAAGTTTTTCGGTGCCCCAGATGTCGACAAAGGCGTCATACACGCGTTGTATCTGGCGGTTGTCCCATAGGCGCTGATTATTGTATACCTCTACCATGCCGGTACCGGTAAGCTCTTTCATTTTCATCTCGGCGCGTGGCGGCGCGTACCAGGTATCCGGATCATTGGAGTCTTTTTCTTCAAATTCCCATAAAAAGTCGGCAGTGCGCCTGGCCTGTTCTTTCGGTACGGCTCCCTTGATAACGATGTAGCCGTTGTGTTTCCAGAATTTCCAGTCTGCTTTACTTAATACGCGAAGTGGTGCGCCATCCAAATGTTCTCTCAGCCTT
>JAGQXH010000154.1 GCA_020436695.1 Lewinella sp.
ATGGGTAGAAGTTCCGAACGGATGCTGCTAAATGCTTAACTTTGTAACTATGTCGGATAAAACGGTGCGCTCCAAGGTTGGGAGCGCTGCTGCGCTCAAATGCGCGAGATGCCATACGGGAGATCTGTTTCCAACCGGGAGCTTCAGTTTCAACAAGCCCTTCGAGATGAATAAGGAATGCCCGCACTGCGGCCTGGACCTTGAACCGGAGCCGGGTTTTTATTTCGGTGCCATGTTCATTTCCTATATCATTTCCGGTTGGTTCTGTATATTATTCATCTTCTTTTTCCATTGGGTGCTCGACTGGAGTCTAAACGCCTCCTTTGCCGTATTGTTAGCTTTTCTTGCAATCGTCTTTGTTTGGTTTTTCCGGTTCTCCCGTTCCGTATGGTTACATATTGTTACCAAATTTGACCCAAGTAAGGTCTAGGAAATCACTTCCGCTTAAAGGAAATCCTGCCGCTTATGAAAATCAAAAGCCTGGTCCCAATGTTGGATTGGCTCCCCAAGTATCGATCCGACTGGCTTAAAAGCGATATTTTTGCCGGCCTGACGGTAGGGGTGATGCTCGTTCCACAGGGAATGGCCTACGCATTGCTAGCCGGTATGCCCCCCATCTACGGTTTGTATGGCGGGCTTATTCCTTTACTGATATATGCTTTCCTGGGTACATCTCCACAATTGAGTATTGGTCCGGTTGCCGTTTCCGGGCTGCTGGTATTGGCGGGGGTCAGCCAATTGGCGGAACCTTTTTCTGCGCCATATATTGAGTTAGCCATTCTCACCAGTCTGCTGGTAGGCATTTTTCAGATGCTTATGGGCGTTTTCCGACTGGGCATCATTTTTAACTTTCTATCCCAGCCGGTCATCACCGGCTTTGCTTCGGCGGCGGCCGTGATCATCGCCTTCAGTCAGTTGAAATACGGCCTGGGCCTGGATATTCCCCGGGAATATAATATCCCCGAAAAAATAAGTTTCATCGCCCAGAACTTATCGGATATTCACTGGCCTACGCTGGCCATCTGCGCCGGAAGTATGCTTCTCATGTACTTCATCAAGAAGTGGAACCGGAAAATCCCCGGACCTTTATTGGTGACCATCCTGAGTATTGTTGTCGTTTATGTATTCCGCCTGGATCTGTACGGTGTGGCTATCGTAAAAGAGGTCCCGGTAGGACTGCCGCATTTTCAAACGCCCCTCCTAAGTCTGCAAGCTGCAAAAAGCCTGATACCCACTGTATTGGCCGTTTCCATCATTGGAGCCGTTGAATGTATCAGCATGGCCATGGTGTTGCAGAAGATGAACCGGGATCATACCGTTCGGCCCAATCAGGAAATGATCGCTCTCGGCGTTTCCAAAATAGCGGGCTCCTTTTTTCAGGCCCTGCCCACCTCGAGCAGTTTTACCCGCTCGGCCGTCAATAATGAAGCCGGTGGGAAAACCGGCATTTCTTCCATTGTAACAGTAGCCCTGATTGCACTTACGCTCATTTTTCTGACACCTTTCTTTTTCTATTTACCCAATGCGGTATTGGCCGCTATTGTATTATTGGCCGTTCGCAGTTTGTTCAATTGGAAAGAAGCCCAGCGACTTTGGAAAGCTCATCGTAAGGACTTTTATATGATGCTGATTACCTTCCTGGCTACACTCTTTATCGGCATCGCAGAAGGGGTACTTACCGGCGTGGTCCTATCCGTGCTGGTCATCCTCCTGAAGGCCGCCAAACCACACACCGCCGTTCTCGGTCGCTTGCCCAATACTGGCTATTTCCGTAATACGGAACGTTTCCCGGAGGCAGAGGAAGAAGAAGGAGTAGTAGTTTTCCGTTTTGACGCCCCGCTCTACTTCATGAATACCAGTTATTTTGAAGAATTAATGGAGGAGATCATAAAATCGGGCTCGAAATTGCGTTTACTTATCCTCGATGCGGGTAGTATCACGGATATGGATGCCAGTGGTGCCCAGTCGCTGAGTTTTATGCTGGACAGCCTGAAAACCGCCGGGATCACTTTCTATATCTGCAGCGTCAGAGGTCCGGTCCGCGATCTGCTGAAGAGCACGGGACTGATGGAACAGATCGGACCCAAAAATCATTTCCTGGATGTCAATCACGCCATGCTGGCCTGGCAAGCGGAAGAAAAGCAACGGGAGGAAAGCTGGAAAGCAGCAGCGATCCAGGCCAAGAGTCGTCGTTGATCTTTTAGAACCGATCTATCACTACCACTCCGGTATCCAGATGTTTATCCATATTCATCAGGGCTTCGGCAGCGGCTTCCAGACTAATGGTACGCCCCAGCAACTGCTGCGGCTGCACTTTCCCGGAGGTGATCAATTCCAGCATTTCAGGATAAGCGTGCGCCTGCATCCCGTGGCTACCCAGTATTTCCAGCTCATTGGCAATGACCATCCCCATAGGAACCGGCGGATAGCGATGTTCAGCGGTCATCAGCCCGATCTGAATGTGCCGGCCTCTCTTGGCCAGACAACTGATGGAGTTAATGCAAGTTACGGTACTTCCCAAAGCGTCGACCGAGACCTGGACGCCTCCCCCACTCCATTCCCTGATGCGCTCCGGTACCCGGTCGTCCTTTCCGGCATTAAGGACATAGTCTGCTCCCAGTTGCCGCGCGAGCTGTAATTTTTTGTCCGAAATATCGACGGCAATGATCCGGGCTCCCACCGCCCTGGCGATTATGATAGCAGACAAACCCACGCCTCCGCAGGCATGTACGGCCACCCACTGTCCGGGCCTTAAACGTCCTTGTGCGATTAGTCCCCGGTAGGAGGTGATAAACCGGCAACCGAGAATAGCGGCCTCCTGAAAGCTTAATGATCCGGGAAGCCGGACCAGATTCTGCGCAGCATAAGGCACCGCAACATATTCGGCAAAGGCTCCCATCCCGGTAAACCCGGGTTGGTAGTAATTATCACAGATCTGCTGGTTGCCACCCGCGCACTGCGGGCAGTATCCGCAGCCCATGCTGAAAGGCAGGGTAACGCGGTCTCCCACTGCCCATGCACGTACGGAAGCTCCCAATTCAACAATAGTGCCGGCAAATTCATGTCCGGGTACATGCGGTAGTTGCACATCCGAATCGTGCCCCATCCAGCCGTGCCAATCCGAACGGCAAAGACCGGCCGCTTCTACCCGGATCACTACTCCATCGGGAGTCGGCTTGGGATCCGGTAATTGCTTTACCTCAATGGGGGCTCCAAATTGGGAGAAGTAGAGTGCTTTCATGTTGAATTGGATTATTGGATTATTGGATGTTGGGATTATTGGATGTTGGGATTGTTGGATGTTGGGATGGATGGATGTTGGGATGGATGGATGTTTGGACGTTGGGATTGACATAACATCTCTGGATTGGGCTTTCCGGCAAGCAGGCTTTTATGAGAATCAAGGACCGGGTATTTGCCCCCTTTCCGCTATTCTAAACGCTCTCGCCCGCCAGTCTCCGTTCGTCGATCCAATAATATTAAGCCGGTTTCGGGCGAACGAAACAGAACGTTTTTTTCCTTCATAGAGAGCCCTGCCTGTTCCATTTCCCGTTCCAACATGAATACCAGGTCATCTTTGGCATCAGGTGGTTCACGATCAAAACGCAGCATAAAATGCAGGCCCCACCATTGCCGGTACAGGTTCATCGTCGGTTCCAGCATATGGTAGACGCCGATCTTTAACTGTGGAACATCCGGGCGACCGGGGTCCAGCGTTTGAAGAATGGTCATTGCCTGTTTGGTATCTTTATCGTATTTCCAGTTCAGGTAATAGCTGGTATTAAGCCTGGCAATGGTGTGTAAGGTAAAAATACCGGCAATGGTACCCAAAAGGAGTAAAGCAGTTCTATAGGTTCGGTGATGACTCGCCATCCATCTGAAAAAGAAGATCAGATTGAGGGCAAACAGCGGGTATAAAAATATGGCAAACCGGTCCCTCAGATAATCCTGCCCCAGCCAGTGATGCTGTACAATGGTCATCAGAGCGATCAGCCAACAGATCGTATTGCTAATGAATAAAGCTGCATGCTCTTTGAAAAAAGTAAGGTCTCTTTTCACTACCTTGGACAGGATCAGGACAGTCGGCACCAACACCGACAGGCAGACAAAATACCCCATGATCCGCTGCCAAAAAGACGGTAATGGAACTTCGTAGAGAAAGCGGTATACCAGCGAGAGGACCGTGTCGGCAAAAAAGCCTTGCTTACCGCCGAAAGACACGGTCTGATTTTCCAGGATCACTTTGAAAGGGGCGTATAATAAGGCGACCAACAGACCAGCGCCAGATGCATTGAGTAGGTGTAGTTTCCAGTGTTTCCTGCTATAAAGTAACGTAAGATCTCCCTGAAGAAGCGGCAATACATATAAACAAAACAGGGCGGCTACGTAAAAATTGAGCAGCGCAAAATTGCTCATCACCGAGAAAATAGCCAGCAGGTGAAAAAGCACTAACTGTGACAAACGCTTCTTTTCCAGAAAAGTATACAGCGAGTACAAGGCTGCCAGCATAAACCCAGCCGCCAGGCCATAACCACGCGCCAGACCAAAAAAATCAATCAGATACGGATTGGCCAACAAGAATAGAAAGGCTGAGGTCTGGCCAGCTAAGCCCCTCATTAATACAGACCAACGCCAGGCAAAGACCAGATACAAGGCCAAAGCCAGTATATTGGGTAGCCGCAATGCCCATTCCGAAAGCCCGAAAATACTTTCGGACAGTTTCATGAGGAAGGTATTGAGAATGTGATTATTGGTGATGACACTCGTATAGGGATGCCGGTAGAATAGAATATCCAGCTCCGGTTGAGGGAAAAAGTGTAAGGTGGTGAAGCTTTCATCGTGGGTAAAAGAAGCAACGGCCGCCTTGTAATTGACAAAGCCCAGCAGCAACACGCCAATCAGCAAGGCTGCTCCCGTGAATCCACCGACCTTTCCCCATCCGCTCATCTATGTTTCCACTTTTTCAGATCGATAGAAAGCCGCCGGTTTTCGGTGTTCATCTCAAAAGCTACATCCTGAAAAGTAGGTGCGCTCCATTTAGCGCGAGGATTGTTGGAAAAACCATATGCTTCCTTGGGTATTCCAAACACGTTTTTATCCAACTCGTCGTTCCCATTTTCATCCAGATATACCGCTATGGCGTAACGGCCGGGAGGCAACTCCTCTATCTCGATTTCCATTCGTCCGCCGGGTCGTACCGGTATTTTCTGCTTGCGGTACGGCTTCGGAGCATCCGGAAAAGTATCTTCCCGGTCATAAATGGCCATATGGATCATCCCCGTTTCGTATTCGATGGGCTCGATCTCTACCGTGAGGCGGCTCACGGCCAAGCTTTGCGGTGTATATGTATCCAACAGGACCAGAACAAAGCCGATAAGGATGGTGTAAATCGTATTCATTGAATTAAACCCTAAAACAAGTTTGGCTATTTTGGGAAATAAAATTACCTTTGTGCCACTTTTTCAAAAAGAACTACATTTGAAGCTCAGGGAATCGCGAAAAAATTAATTCTATAGGCCAAATGTAGAAGTTATTTTTTCAACATTCCTCAATAAAGTACTGGATAATGAAACGGACTTATCAACCTTCGAAGAGAAAGCGGGCAAACAAGCATGGATTCCGTTCGCGTATGAGTAGCAAAAATGGTCGTAAGGTGTTGGCCCGCCGCCGGGCGAAAGGTCGTCATAGACTGACTGTTTCCGACGAAAAGCACGTGAAGTAGGATTTGTCCACTTTTCATAGGTAAAGCCATATTTAGCTTTTACCAAGAAGTATCCCGAATTTTGGTTGCGGCCAGAGTTCGGGATGCTTGCTTTTGGGTGAAATGAGTTGTTGATCATGGGTCTTTTAGAGACAGCCTATGTGCTTGCAAGCAAGCCTGTGTTTTCATTATTCGATACCAAGCCCGACGTTTCAAACGTCGGTTAGCGGTCGAGTAATCAGGTTGCTATACTACGGACAAAGAGGCAAACTGTCGCTTCAGTCAGTGAATAAGGCCTAAACTGCAATACCAAGCGGGCGGGCTTTTGGGATTTGTGAACTCTTTGTAGAAATTTTATTTCTATCTTTCAAATTATTGACCAAGTCTCAATTTATGATGATGAATTCTGAAATCCTTGCAGCGATCATTGCAGCCTTAGCTTCATTAACAGTAGCAATCATTAGTCTTATTCAAAGCTCCAGGCAACGAAAAATCATACATAATCAACAAATTGATATCGAAAAAATTAGACAAGATCACGAAGTACAGAAATTTGAGTTGAATGCAAGATTGGATTATGAATATGAGGCAAAGAAGAAATTATATAAAGAATATGAACCATTATTTTTTCAATTTACAGAATTTTCAAATGAGGCACTTAGTCATATTAAAGCAATATCCTGGACGACTTTTCAGGGTTCAAGTAATTCTGATAAATGGAATAAAAATGCTTGGATGAACAAATCAAGCTATTTCTTCAAGGAAACTATTTACAAAGTATTTTGTCCATTAGCTTCAATGAAATTAATAAATGATGGCCTTAATTCTATCGATGTTAAAATGGATGAAAAAATTCATATAGTGTATAAATTAGGAAAAATTTTGCATTCTTCATTCCACCATGATTATATACTAGCTCAAAATATGTCGAAGAAGATTAAAGTTGAAAAAGAACACCTTGAAAAATTTGGCCAAAATTTTCAATTAGGAGCTCCTTTCAGTCAATCCTATTATGAAGAATGGCAAAAAAATGTGATAACCAACCCTGAAGATTTTAAAGGAGGAGAGGGAATTCGAACAGGACAGTTAGAAACTTTATTACAAGGCTTTTTTGCGGAAGGAGCAAACGAAAAACGAATTATCTCATTTGGAGAGTTTGAAAAAAAGTTACAAGAAAGCGATTCAAGTGAATGGAGTAAAATTGCGGAGGTTCGATTTGAGAGATTTGATCCTAGAATTAACAAGGTGTTATGGAGGATCCTAGTTATTCAAGCTTGTTTGCATTATATTTTTGGAGGAATAAAAAATCTTAAGGCTATTAATTCGGATATTCTGGAAAATCTCACAAACAATTTTTTTGAAAAAGGGAGAAATGATATAGATAATAATCAAAGACCAGGATTTAAAGGTAACGTTACTAGAAAAGAAGAACAAGAAGACATCATTAATTCTGTAGAGAAATACATGAAACACCAGTTCAAAAATTTTTAAAAAGTCATTTCTCAGCAAGCGTTCACCGAGCTGCCAAAACAGCAAAAGCTAAACAGGCCTTAATTGTACTTTTCCCTATCGCTGGTTGGAGTTTGCAACTCCAACCCACTATCACTTCCCACTCCCCATCTCGCCCCCTGCTTTCAATTGCCTGAGTACTTCAGCAATTGCCCGATCCAGCTGCGGGTCCTTCTGCTCCAGGCGGTCCTTGAAGGTATTCTTCACGTAGATATCCGGGCTCACTCCGGTTTTTTCCAGGTCCTTTCCATCCAGCGTGTAACAGCCCCAGGAAGGCAGGCGGTAGAAAGAACCATCCACTAAGCCTTTGCCCGAAGTGAAAATGATCCAGCGGTAGATTTCCGTGCCGATCACGGTACCCAGCCCCAGTTGTTTGAAGCCGGCCGCAGTCATTTCCGCATCACTCAGGCTCTGTTCGTTGATCAGGAGTACAATGGGCTTGGCGGTCGGAGTAAAATTGGGCTGACTGGTCATTTTTCCTTCCCGATATTTCCACTGCAGATAAGGCCGTTGGGACAAAAACTGCAGCACCGCATCGTGCACATTACCTCCGGTATTATAGCGCAGGTCCAGGATCAGCGCATCACGTCGGTACCATTCCGACACCATTTCTTCCAGGAAGTTATCCAGCGAGCCGCCTCCCATGTTTTTCATATGCACATAAGCTACCTTTTTATCCGTAGCCGCATCGACCCGTGCCTGACAGCTATCTTCCCATTCGTCGTATAGCAGTCCGCGCTGCGCAGAAGAAGAAATAGGATGCAAAAGGACATCCGTTTTCTCGTCTCCTCTTTGGAAAGTCAGTTGCAGTTCTGACTGCAAAGAAGGTTGAGCAAAATAGGCTTCGCGGTTTTTATTCGGATCAACCGTTTCTCCATTAATGGCCACCAGCAGGTCACCTTTCCGGATGTCCTTGCCCTTGCGGTCAGCCGGACCATCATGGATCACACGAGCCACCCGGTAAGGATCATCATCGGCAAAGATCAGGCCGGTCGACAGGGAGCGGGTACCGTAAAAAGGTTCCTCTTCATCGCCGCTGGAAGAAAAGCCGAAATGAGAGGTATTCAATTCGCCCAACATATCGTTGAGTAGGCGGCGCAGATCGGCCCGGTTATTGACAAAAGGCAGATAGGAAGCATATTGATCCCGCATGGCTGCCCAGTCAACGCCGTGAAATTGATCATCGTAGAAGTTTTCTTCCATATTCGCCCAGGTCTCTGCAAACATCTGATCGAATTCTGCTCGCAGTTCCCGGCGGAAAGTATGCTTAATCTCTATCTTTTCTACTTTACTCTGCCCAAGATTGAGGGTATAGATATTGCCTCCAAATAGCAAATAATGCTTGCCCTTCACCTCACGAACCTGGAAACTGCCAGTGGTAGTCCCCTTGATTACCTCTGTTTTAGCGTCTTCGAAAGGTTGCAATTCTGTTTTCCAAATCTCATTTTTCCCTTCATTATGATCGGAGATATACAGCAAGGTAGTCTTATCTCCCTCCTGCCACACATAGATATTGCTTTGATCACCAAAACGAGGGCCCATCCGCTCCAGGCGATCCATCAGGCCGTCCTCCTCCATTTCGATCTCTACTTTGTCTGTTTCCTTTTTTGTTTCGGAAGAATCTTTCTTTTCCGTTTCCGTAAAAAGCTCATCAAACTTTTGCTGCCGGAAGGGTTCCTCTTCCCTTTCCAGCGCCATGCGATAGATCTTTGCATCATTCATGGAGCGCGGATAGCTGGGCTGGGTACGATTGGTAATAAAATAAACATAATCTCCATCCGGCGACCAGCAAGGCATGATCTCCGACACACCGGTTTGAGTGAGATTTCGCACTTTTCCATTTTCTATATCTAATAGAAAAATATCACGCTCAAAATCGCGGTTAGCCGTAAAGATCACATGCCGGTCGTCCGGACCGAATTCCGGATGGTCATTCTGAATTCCCCATAGCTCCTGTCTGGCCAGCGTTTTTTCGGTAAAATCTTCCAGGTCCAGCAAGCGCACCTCCTCCCGGCCACTCAGATAGACCGCCTTGGTACGCTCACTGTTCATCGTCAGCAGGCGGTTGTTGGCCTGATCACTGGTGATCTGGCGGGCTTTACCACTACCGTCGGCCGCAATGGTAAACCAGTTCTGGTAGCCGCCGACCGTTTGGTTAAAGATCAGTTCTTTATTGTTTTTCAACCAGTAGACTTCCGATACCCGCCCATCGGGAGCTGTTTTGATCTGACGGATAAATTGCCCTTTGATATCGGAAACAAACAGTTCTCCCCGGGAAACAAAGGCCATTTTCTTGCCATCTGCCGCTACATTAAAATCCGTAATATTGCCGGCTGCTTTAAAATCCTGCTCACGGGTCAGGGTCTGGTTGCGGAATAGCTGTAGCAGAACCTTTGCGGTTTTTCCTGTCCTAGTATCGTATTGCCAGATCTGATAATTTCGGCGAAAAACAACTTTGCTTCCATCGGCACTGACAAAGGGATAATAAACCGGGGTATCAAAATTGGTCAGCCGCTGCTTCTTATCTCCTTCAAACCGATACAGATTGTATACCTCCCGGTGTTCGTCCGACACAAAATAGACCATACCTTTCTGGTCGATCGTGACCGACATATCTTTTCCTTCGTAGTCGGTATACTGCTTATAGTCACCGGTCTTCGGATTGTATGATTTCACATCCGGATTGTAAGCGCCTTTATACCGCTGCCGATGCAGAAAATTCCGGCTTTCCCAGGTTTCATTGAAAAAGATCTCTCCCGTTACGGGATGGACGGCTACATTATGGATGGTATTGAAGTAGTTTTCAAAAAGGCGGGCCGGAGTACCGCCGCTTATGGACACCGTATAAGCACTCACGGAATTGTACCGGCTGGATGTAAAATAAATAGTTTGACTATCCCAGCTCCAGTTCTCTACCTGGTCTTCACCATCATGAAAAGTCAATTGCCGGATCTCCCCGCCGCCCAGAGGCATAATGTATACATCCGAATTTCCAAACTGACCGGCACTGAAAGCCAACCATTTCCCGTCCGGCGAAACCCTTGGGTGGTGTTCCTGCCCTTCCATTGCCGTTATCCGGCTGGCCGTTCCTCCTGTGAGGGCACTTTGCCACAGGTCCCCTTCATAGGTGAAGATCAGGGTATTTCCATCTGGAGTTAAACAAGGTTGATCAGCAAAATAGATCTCCTGATCCTGAGCGGCTGCAAAAATCCAGCTCAAGATCAGCAGGAAGGTGGGTATCCTTTTGATCATGTTTAGAGGTGTTGATGTGTTCGTGTGTCGGTGTGTTCAGGTGTAAATGAATGCACTATCCCCCGGCTGAAAAGCAAGTAAAATGCAGATTCACAGTAATTCGCTTTACTCGTGAACACCTGAACACTTCAACACACAAATAAAACCGGCCTACTGGATCTTATCTCCCCGCAAGATTCGGAATCGCTTTCGCGCCTCCACGGCAAAGGTACTGCCGGAATAATCAATGAATAAGATCTCGTACAATTCCTTGGCCTTTTCCTTATCGTTGAGTTGGTTCTCGTTCTCGTACATTTCCGCCAGTTGGAACAAAGCATTATCCAGGCGGATACTTTCCTTGTCTTTATAGTCATCGATGATCTTTTGTAAAAGCTCTGCGCTCTTGGTGAAGTCGCGCTTCTTTTTATAGATCTGAGCTTTCAGATAGAGTACATCATCATCGAGACTATGCTCCGGGAACAGCAGCAACAGGCTGTCCAATTTTTGGAAGCTTTCCTCGAAGCGGTTCTGAAAAACCAGCAATTCGGCCTGGGCGTACATTTCCATAGCCGTAGCCGAAGTATCGAGCCCCAGATTGTCCATGATGAAGACGGACAGATCCAAAGCATCATTGGCAATGAGTTTGGAAGTAGAAGCTTTTAATACATCAAACTGGGCCTGCGCCCACTGAAAATCTCCGTTGTAATAGGAAAGTTTAGCATTGCGAAAACGGGCCTCATGCCCTAAGAGGTCTTCCTTGAATTCTTTATCTACCTGTGAATACAAGAGTGTAGATTCCCAAACCTCTCCCTCCATCAGATAATAATCAGCCAGGCTGATCTTGCCACGAGCCAATGTAACCGGATCTACACCGGGTAGTTCGATCATGTTTTGTAACAGACTGATGGCTTTATCCAGATCATTGATGTACAGCGCTTCCAGTTCCGCCATTTCCAGGATGATGGAGGCCGTTGCTCTAGATTTACCGAATTCTTCCAGGAAAGAAGCATACTGTGCTTCCAGTTCCCGCAAATCCGCTTCGGTATAACTAAAGCCTTCCACCAGTCGATTGCGACGGTTGCGTAAGCCTTCTCTTTTGGCATCTATATAAAACGTGGAAGTGCTTTTTTCCTCCACGATATAATCGAAGGCTTCAATAGCGGCATCATAATCTCCATCATCGGCTGCAATCTCTCCCAGGCGGAAAATACGGCCACCGTTTTCTTTCAGGCGTCGGTCGAGCGCTTTGACCTGTCGGAGTGCATTCTTGTAATCTTTCTGTTGAATGAATACCCAGGTCAAAAGCTCATTGTTGTATAATCTGCGATCGTTATCCTGAATGCGCTCGTATAGCTGGGTCTGTAGCTCACGATAGTCATCCGGTTCGAGATAACGCTGGAAGATCACCTTCAGGTTGTTCACCCGGTCTGGATTGGCATCCAGACTATTGAGGTAGTTCTCGATCATTTTAGGTACATCGCCTTTTCGCCGATAGAGATCCCCCAGATTATAGGCAAACACCTGTTCGTCTTTTAGTAGTTTACCGCCCTTCTCATAAGTTTGAATGGCCAGATCATATTTCGTCTGGCTAAGAAAAGCATTTGCCAGGCGGGTAATGGCATACTGATTGGGGGGGAGGTTTTCTATAGCCGCTTCGTATTGCTTTTGCGCTTCTTCTTCCTTGAACTGACGTTCGTAGAGTTTTCCGGCAGTCACGTAAAGATTGACGTTATCCGGCGTTTTCTTTAGCTGTTTTTGGATGACCTTATCGGCGTCATTGTATTCTTCCAGAAACATGAGGCAATCCACATAGCGATCAAAGTAATACGGATTTCTTTCGTTTTCCTGATACAGTTGTTCGTACAGAGACGCTGCCTTTTCATATTCTCCATTCTGAAAATATTGCTGGGCCAGTTTGGCCGGCTGTGCCAGGATCACCAGGGTTGCAGACAGGACAAATAAGAAAGATAAGATCGTTTTCCTCATGGTCGGGATTGCTAAGTTATATTTCTTAAGAACGTAGGCAAGAAACAAAAGTTGCTTATCAACTGACCGGGTTGCCTACGGAAAAAGATAAAAACAAAAACGGCTAAATCCGAATCTGATCCGAATTTAGCCGTTTTTTTGCAATTTTCAATATCGAGCAGTATTACTCGAGCTTGAAACGCACGGGCAGGTTAAACTGTACCCGTACCGGGCGACCTCTCTGCTTACCTGGAGTCCAGCGGATACCCTCACCGTTCATGAGGTTAACTACCCGCAATGCTTCCTGGCCGCATTGGGCGCCAATATCCCGTACTATGTTTGCATCAGTTACGGTTCCGTCCTTCTCGACAACGAATTGGATCACAACCATTCCTTCTACACCGTTTTCACGGGCAATAGCCGGATATTTGATATTCTTATAAATATATTCCAACATCTTTTTGTCGGCACAAGCCTTCTTGGCGGCTTTGTCTGCTTCGTCTTCACACCCCGGGAAACGAGGCATATCTTCCACTACCTTGAAGATCTCTTCTACCTTAGGCTCTGGTGGAGGAGGTGGTGGTGGCGGTGGTGGAGGAGGAGCGTCCTCAACGGGAGGAGCTTCTACTACCGTTTCTTCATCGACACTCATATCGACGAATTCCGTTTCATCTTCTTCAATGATCTCCTCTTCGGGTACCTCCTGGATGACTGGAGGTGGAGGAGGAGGTGGTGGCGGTGGTGGTTCAGCGGTACGTGGAGGTTCGATCTCGATCTC
>JAGQXH010000155.1 GCA_020436695.1 Lewinella sp.
TTACCGGTGTCTCCGCAAAAATGCCCGGATCACTCGGTGCATTCGGGTTGGCGCTCAATTCCGCCTGAGCAACAATGAACCGCTGCGGATATTTCGTAGCGGTGCTGGAATTAAAAGGCGGTAATACCGCAATATCACTTTCTTTACTGCCCAGGCGACGCAGGTCGTCAAACGGCATCAGTTGCGTGAAGCCGGTCACGTAGCGTTCCTCAATGATCTCGCGCAACAGGGCACGGGTTGGATCAATGTTGTCTGCGTTTTCAATACCGCCGGCCGCGAAGTCATCCATGACATAGGCGTCGTATAACAGCTCATCGGTGTCATTCAACTTATCGAAAGCCGATCCGGAAGCGAGGTAGGCGCGCAGATCGTTCAGGTAGCCCAATCCTTCATCCGTTTTTCCGGTGCGAACGGCAGATTCCGCCAAAATAAGCAGGGTTTCTTCGTAGCCAACCAGCGTCATTGGGCGATCCGGCGCTGCAATGCCCTTGTTGTTGTTGGCGGAGTTGCCGTCAAAGCGATAGTAGGCCAGGCGGGCAGCTTCGTTGGTCTTGGTGTTATTGCGGTCGGCGGTCATGATCTGATCCAGGTAGGAACCTGTAAATCCCCAGTAACCGCCCCGCTCATTGATCATTTTGTAGTTGAGGTTCAAACTACCGTTACCGATATTGGGCGGCGTATAGGTCAGGGCCTCATCTGACGCTGTGATACCCTGCAAAGCCTCCTGGTAAGCTTTATCGTACTCCCGTGTATAGATGTACAGACGTGCCTTCAGCGTATGCGCTACTTTGATCCACTTTTCCGTATCACCGCCAAAATAGAGGTCTTCGGGAACGGATGAATTAGTAGCTGCCGACAGATCAGCAATAGCATCGGTCAGCAGTGCCTGTACCTGGGAAAACACCTCAGTCTGAGCATCGAAAACGGGATCGGGAATATCATCATCGGAAATTTCACTGTAAGGGACATCCCCAAACAAACTGGCAATGGTACCAATGGTATTGGCTTCGATCACTTTTACGATCCCGGCGTATTGGCCGCCTTTTGGATTATCAGCCGTTTGCTCCCGCAATACCCGGGCCTGCTTTACTACCCCCTGGTAGGCATTCTCCCAGATATTGGTGGTTTCTTCCGCCGACAGGTTGTATTCATAGATACTTTTGTACAACAATACCAGTCCGATGGTCTGCCCGCTCCACATGCCGCCGATACGGGTCTGGTGCCCGGCCTGGATGGATGTATTCGCCAGCTCGATGCCCTTCATCAGGAGTATGCCGGCGTCGAAGTTATCCGAAGAGATCTCATTCGGGTTGTCATTAATGCCTTCCACAAGTTGCTCACAGCTGATCGCAGAAAAGCAAAAGATGACCAGGAAGATATATTTTATCGTATTCATTATGATACGTATTATTTATGTTCAAAAATTCAGTTTGAGAGAAGCTACCCAGGAACGTGTACTTGGGTTGGTGAAGTACTCGATACCGAAACCATTATCGACACCAGACTGGTTGACTTCCGGGTCGATACCCAGGATGTCGGTCCAAAGGGCTACGTTTCTACCGGTAATGGATAATTCCAGAGATTGCAGGCCGGTGAAGGATTTCAGTTTGTCACCTCTGAAGGTATAGCCCAGCGATACCTCGCGCAGGCGGGTCCAGCTTCCGTCGTTGATCGAGAATTCATTGATGGCCGAGCCTCCCAGACCGCCACCGAGTGAGGTATACCAGGACTCATCCAATAGCACATCTCCGGCACCGTAATTATAAATGTTACCCCGTACGGTGGTACCGGCAGGGAAGGTTACACCCTGAGAATTGACCAGATCGCGATCGAGGGTTACTTCATTGCCGACGGTAGCATAAGTACCGAAACTGGTGAGTACGAAACGGGTCCTTTCCGCGAAATCAGCTCCCTGATAGGTTTCGAACAGAATGTTGAAACTCAGGTTCTTGAAATAACCGCGCAGACCAAGGCCACCGCGCCAGTCCGGGTTCGGATCACCGATGATGCCCTGTTCGGGATCGAGGATCGGGAAACCGTTCACATCCAGCGCCAGAGATCCGTCGTCGTTGCGGGCTGCCCGTGAGCCAAAGAGTATCCCCAGTGGTTTGCCCACAATGGCGTTAGAGGTAATGGATTGATCGGTCAGCGGTACACGGTCTACACCGGCCAGGTCCAGTACTTCGTTGCGGTTGTTATTGAAGTTACCGTACAGATCGATGCCATAGTCTTTGTGTTCCAGTAATTTCAGGCCGAAATCAATTTCAAGTCCTTTGTTCTCCATCCGGCCGGAGTTGGCGTATTTAGACAGATAGCCGGAGCTCGGAGAAAGACTGACCGCCAGCAGGATGTCCTTGATCTCGTTCTGATAGTAGGTAACTCCCAGACTGAAACGGTTTTTCAGGAAGCGCAGGTCGGTACCGATCTCCCATTCCGTTTTGATCTCCGGTTTCAGATTCGGGTTACCCTGGTCATCATTCAGGCGGAAACCACCGCCGAATTCATTGATGTCCAAAGCGTCATCATAGGTGCTGTAGGAGAAAGTCTCATAGGTGGTGCCGAATTTATAAGCCGTAGGCTGAACCCCCACCTGTCCCCAGGAAGCCCGCAGTTTGCCGAAACTCAACAGGCCGGTTCCGGACTGGATAAACTGCCAGGCCAGATCGGCTGACGGATAGAAATACGTACCCTGGATGGTAGAAGCAGCTTCCTGCGTACCGGAAAGGTTGAGGAACAACTGATTGAACATATCAAAGGAAAGTATACCGTACAGACGATTGGAACGAATGTGGTTGGTACTGTTGGATACTTCGAAAGGCGACACGCCGTTATTGAAGTTCTGCAGATCACTGTTCACCAGGAAGGTACGGGTAGCCGCGTAAAGCACTTTGCGGAAACGGTCGTTGATGTTGAAACCCAGTGTACCGTTAAATCCGATCTTATCGGGCACCAACGCCGGAAAATCCACCCGGGCAATAGCGTCAAAGTTCAGTTCCGTATTGCTCAGGTCTTCCGTGTCGAGGCGACCGTTGTTGAAGCTGGCGGAACCGACCGGCGCAAAGTATACCCGTTTGTCCAGGTAGGAATCCGCACCGCCTCGGAGGTCAAATTGCAGCCATTCCACCGGAGTAATGTTCAGGTTGGAAGACACGTTGAAGCGGTTGACCGTAGTAGTAGCTTCCTGCTCGTTGGTAGTCCACAGTGGATTATTGTACGTAGGGTTGATGTTATTACCCAGGTAGCGGCGGTAACTTCTTTGCCGGTCCGGGAAGGCCACCCCATTCTTGTCATAATAAGTACCCCGGTAGCTACTGTTGTCAAAATCCGGCGGTGTTCTCAGCAAACCTAGGTATAAACCGGCGGTATTGGAATTTTGCTGTATCCGGTTACCGTCAGAATAAATGTAGTTGGCTTTAGTGGTCAGCACCACCTTATCCGTAAAGAAAGTCTGGTTGTTGAAGCGCACCGTGGCCCGCTGATAATCGCTGTTCTTGACGATACCTTCCTGGTTGAGATAGCCCAGGCTGAAGTAATTGGTAGTTTTTCCGCCACCACCTGTAATGGTCAGATTGTTGTCCGTATAGTAGCCCGTTTGGAAGACCTCATTGAAGTTGTCATCCACGAAAATATCCTTTGAATTCCTGGTAGTGATCGGGTAGATCACATCGCCATTATCGGCCGCGAAGTATTCACCGTCGGTTTTCAATACATCTGCGCCACCGGACCGGTCAGCGATCTTATCACCCCAGGAGTTGGCGGAAGTAGGGCTGTAATTACCTCCGGATCCCTGGCCGAATGCAGTTTGCATGGGGTGCCGGCGGTTGATCTCATCTATGGAGTAGGTGCTGGAAAACGAAACCCGCATTCCCTGGTTGAGCTTACCACTCTTGGTGGTGATCACCAATACCCCGTTAGCCGCTCTCGACCCCCACAAAGCGGCCGCAGAAGCACCTTTCAATACCTGGATAGATTCCACATCTTCCGGGTTGAGGTCATTCAGACGAGACTGCTGTGATACACCACCGCTACGGGAACTGCCCGATCCGTACAGGTTGTCGTTGGAAAGGGGTACGCCGTCTACGATGACCAGGGGCTGGGTAGAACCGCCAATGGTATTGGCACCCCGGATCTGAATATTGGTACCCGCGCCCGGGTCACCGTTTGACCGCGCGATCTTCACCCCGGAGGCTTTACCGGCGAGGCTGTTGAGAATGCCCGCTTCACCGGAAGACCGGATTGCGTCGCCTCCCACGGAGGAAGAGGTAGAACCGGAGCGGTCTTTTCTGGCCTTGAAGCCCAGGGCGGTTACTACTACCTCATCGATCAGGGCAGTTTCTTCCGCCATGATTACATCTATCACCGTTCGCCCGGCTACGTCTACGGTAAAAGTAGACATACCTGTAAAACTAATTTCGAGGCTGGCATCAGCAGGGACGCTAATCGTGTACTCGCCATCTATGTCCGAGATGGTGCCATTCAGGGCGCCGCGATCGGCCGACCCTATTTCTATAATATTTGCTCCGATCACCGGTATGCCGTCGGCATCCGTGATCTTACCCGTAACGGTAATCTGCGCCGCCAGACCGGTCGTCATACCGAGCAAAATAAATAGGCCTAATAGTTTTTTCATATTAAACACGGTTTAATAAAAAATGAAAGGATACCATTGCGATTGGAACCGGCATGCAATGCTCCGGAACATAATAGTTGAACAATAGCCTACAGAGGCCGGAGTTTTCAGCATGCTGAAAACCCTGTAATATGTAACGGATTGGTTATTAGGGGATAAAAAAGTGTGATGAAAATAGACAAGTCGTATTCGTCAGCAAGTTGCGTCAAAAACAGCAACGTACTATCCTGCATTTAGGGGGCGGTTATTCAGTCTTTTACTAGTTTGTTTGATAATCTGAATTCATTCATACTAATACCGGTGTCGAAATGCACATGAGAAATGCTTGTAAAATAATCGTCTGCCAGGCTAATAATGTGCCATCGGTTAACGTCGGAGTAGGGGAAATCGCTGCCTGTAGTGCCGAGTAATAGACGAAAATGGGGATTTTAGCTAAGTAAAAAGCAGAAGTATCCTGATCCTGATAAAGGACGGTTGACGAAAATGGAGAACGAGAGGAGCCGTAGGGAGGAGACTTCCATTTTGTGGTTGTGAACTTGCTGTTTTATTGGGAGCTTATCCGATAGTTGGTAATGTAGGGAAAGAATGATAAAACTACTTAGCGTTATATGACGAGTTACAAGATATGGGGTTGTGTGAAAAGTTTGAATTGCTAAAAATGGACAAATTTAATTTTAAGAGCGCGGCAAAGTGTGGCACATTTTAGGGTAATATGCCACACTATCAGCCCAGGTTAAAATTAAATTTTGCCGATAAAATCACTAAACTACTTTTTACACAAGCCCGCATCCCGTATTAATTCCATCCGAAGATCTGCGTCAGATTCGGATTCACAGTTACATGAGTTTGAGGAATGGGACGATAATAGTATTTGGGATCAACGAAAGTGCCTCTTTCGCGGACAGTCTGCACGGTGCCGCTGTTGCCTTCCGACAGATACACTCCGGCATCCGTCCCCTGCAATCCGGCACGATAGTAGATGAGTGCTACACCATTGGCGTTTACCTCCTTATCTGGTCCGGAAGGAATTGATTCGCTTTGGTCGATCAGGATGATGTCTTCCACTCCGTCGCCGTTCAGATCATATTTACCAAGTCCCGGGAAATACAAACCTTCCGGTTCCTTTTCCAGCAGCTTGCCTGCCCCCCAGCGCATAAGATCGTCAAAGCGGTAGCCCTCCATCGCCAGTTCGATCCGGCGCTCCCGACGGATCTCCAACAGAACCGGATCGCTAATGTCAGGATATCTGGCCTGTTGAATGGCGTCCGTACCTGAATTCGTAGTCAGGTGCGGCATGCCCACCCGGTCACGCAGTTTATTTACGGTGGCATCGAGAGTGGATTGATCCAAACGGCCTAATTCCGCAGTTGCCTCGGCGTAGATCAGTAGTACTTCAGCATAGCGCAATAACGGTACATCCGTGTCGTTGATCGTTTCCGCTTCGGTGACATTCACAAAGCCTTTGATCTGGTGGTAGCCGGAAAAGTTTTTCGCCAGTTGTTGTACATATAGTCCGCCGCCCTGCGAGTAGGTCTCGGTACGCACCAGTACGAATCCCGGATATGCGTAAGTCTGATACAAACGAGGGTCGCGATCCACAAATTCTCCCACAAATTCTTTAGTCAGATAGCCATCCTGGTCCGTATAAAAAGAACCATCTGCCATCAGATAAGACTGTAAAAGATCTTTACTCGGACTGGTTTCATAATTACCGAAAATAGTGGCGGAGTTGCCGCTGTTTTTCAGTCCGTTGATGGCGATGTTATCAAGGATCACTTCCGGATTACCGGTTAGATCACTGCTCACGAACAGCTTGTAATAATCCGAAGCCGGATCACCTGTGGTGTAAAGACTGAAGCGGCCGCTGTCCATGATCGCTTTAGCCAGATCCTGAGCTTTTTGCAGAAAGGCACCTGCGCTTCCTTCCATTCCCAGCTCGGAGTGATATTTCCGGAAAGTGCCTTCGTATAAAGCATAGCGGGCCATATAGGTCATAGCCACCCACTTGTCGATGGCGCCGTCTTCCTGATCTGCACGGATGTGATCGACGGCAAACTGAAAATCTTCCATGATCTTATCCACTACCATGGAGCGTGGATCACGAGCTTTGTACAGTGCTGCTTCGTCATCGGTATTGATCACCTCGTCGTAAAAAGGCACATCGGAGTAACGTTTTACTTTATCGACATAGAATTGAGCCCGGAAAAATCGGGCCAGACCTTCAAAGTGATCCAGTGCTTCCCGTGTAATATCGGCTTTCCCAAAATTCTCCAGGAAAAAATTGATAGTGCGCAGGCGATCCCAGTTCCAGCCGCCGGTAATGGTCGCCGAACTCGGATCGGTGGTCATCATAGTTTTGAGTTCGGTAGCTCCGGTGTTGGCAGCATTGTCCGTTGTGGCATAACCATCAGCGGAATAGATGCCCCCTCCGGGAAAATTGTACAGATTGTAGATGTAGAGGGACAAATCCTCTTCGGAATTAAAGAAATTCTCCTTGCCAATGGATGTTTCGGGAAAGCGATCCAGAAAATCATTGTTGCAGGCACTGAGCACCAACAAACCCGACAGGGCAAAGAAGGCTTTGAAAATATATTTTGTCATGATCATTATCTTTTTAAGTCATGGCCGTCAGAGCAGCTGCATGATTAGAAATCAACATTTACGCCCAGGGAGAAGCGACGCTGGAACGGATACTTATAACCGGTACCCACCTGGCGTGCCGGAGAATAACTCGGATCGACACGTTCATCGCTATCAGTGATGGCCTCCGGATCGAAATAATCGGTCAGCTCTGACCATTCCGTCAGGTTCTCTCCACTGAAGAAGATCCGTAGACGGGCAATGTTGATGCGTTGGGTCAGGCTGGCAGGCAACGTGTACCCAAGGGTGAAGTTCTTGAATCGCAGATAAGAAGCATCCAGCAAATAGCGGGTTTGTGGAATAACCAGCCCCTGCGCCTGATCGATCCGCTCTCCCAGATTCCGGTCAGCCAGCCAGGCTTGCAGA
Organism: Lewinella sp.; assembly: GCA_020436695.1. Taxonomy (GTDB): domain Bacteria; phylum Bacteroidota; class Bacteroidia; order Chitinophagales; family Saprospiraceae; genus Flavilitoribacter. The sequence continues at coordinate 7,637 of JAGQXH010000155.1, forward strand.
TGCGGATACCTGGCATCGGTGTTAGCGGAAGCCAGTCCGGCGTCGATGTATGACTGTGAGTGTTTGGCCATATTGACCTGACTATCATCCGTAGCCCGGTAAAAATCCATCAGGTGGGCGTATCCACCCGCATAAGGCTGTTGGTAGAATCCCCAATAGAGATAATCCTCCGGATAATAATCGCGTTTTCCAATGCCCTGGAAGAAAGCGTTCAGGTCGAATCCAGCCCATTCCAGCCCCAGATTCAAACCATAGCGATATCGGGGCGACATATTACCGATCACTTTCAGGTCTTTCGGGTCATCCACCGTAATTCCTTTTTCGATCACTCCATTTCCGTCCTGATCTACGTATTTGGGCCAGCCTTCCACGATAGACAGTGCTCCCCAGGGAATAATGCTGGTTTCATCCAACTGGTCGATCTCTGCCTGCGAAGTGAAGAAGCCATCACTCTCCAGTCCCCATATCTCACCGATCTCCATACCTACATAGTATTGGGTCAGATTGAGGTTGGGGTTATCAAAGCGGGTAATGTATGAGCGGCTGTCGGACAGCACGAAACGGGCATTGAAGCCAAGCGGCTTGTTACCTACATTGAACCGATTGCGATAAGTAAGGCCCAGTTCCCACCCTTTGGTTTCGAGGTCTGCTGAATTTTCCAACGGTTCGGCAGCACCCAATACATCAGGCAGGTCTTTGCCCAGGGTCAGCATACCATTGGTCTGACGTACATAGTAATCGAAAGAAGCCGTCAGGCGATCCTCGGCAAATCCCAGTTCTATACCAAAATTCGTAGAGATCACGTTTTCCCAGGTATAATTGGAAGAAACGATGGCCGGCGGCGTAATACGCTGCGGCAGTTTATCGCCGATGATATAATAACCGTCGGCTGCACTCATGGTCGGGATATATCCGTATTCATCCACAAACTGATTACCCAGGCTACCGTAAGAAGCACGGAGTTTCAGTTGGCTAAACAGGTTCTGATCCTGCATGAAAGCTTCGCGATCTATCCGCCAGGCAGCGGAAGCAGAGGGGAAGAAACCAAAGCGCTTATCTTTCGGGAAGCGGGAAGAACCATCGTAACGGCCATTGAATTCCAGGATATAGCGATCGTTCAGGATGTAATTCAAACGATAGAAAGCTCCCCTAACCGCCCAGTCGTAAATGTATTCATCCACCTGGGCGTCGCCTGTTGCCAGGGCAATGGTCGGGAGTGAGGCGGAGATAATACCGTCCCTGGAGATATCAAAACCTTCACTGCGGTAGTATTCCTGGTTGTAACCGATGATGGCCGTTAGATCATGCATCGTCCCGAACTGCTTATGGAAAGTAGTATAAATATTGAACACATCGTAATTGGTCTTGATCGACTGACGATAAGCAGAATTGTTACCTGCTTCCCGCACATCCCCCGGGCCGTATCCGATCAGATATTTCGTGTAAAAAGAATTGACATCTGTATTTCCCCGGCGGGTAGTGAAATCGGTATTTACTTTCAGCATATCCCCGATCAGCCGCAGCTCTGCATTCAAGGTAGTTTGGAGGCTGTTGTATTTCTGGGTGGAGTTGCCACCATCGGTCAGCTGGGCTCCCATTTGCCCTACGGCGGTATTAGCCCAGGTACCGTCCGGGTTTTTGTCCCAATCGGTAGGATGAAAATTGTACAGATCCCACAAACTGAAGCGGGAAGGGTTTTCCCGGTCTGTACTGGTCAGATAAGTGTTGTTACCAATCGACAACCAGTCATTGACTTTGAAATTGACTTTTCCCCGCAGGGTATATCGATTAAAATAGTCATCAGCCAGGGTCAACACACCGTTCTGTTTGTTGAAAGAACCGGACAATAGGTAAGACGTGGAATTGGAGCGGCCGTTAATATTCACGTGGTGGTTCTGCGACTGGGTATAATTATCCATGAAGTAGAACGTCCAGTCCCGGTCACCCATGTATTCCCATTCTCCCGGTGCATTAGGATTTTCACGTACACCGGTGGTCGAACCGGGGTTGTCGGAGCGTTCCTTGGCCCAGGCATAGGTTTCGTCGCTGTAATTCTGATTATCCCATGGGGTGTTATCGGTCGAAGTTTCCAGTACCCGGAGATAGATATAGGGATCGGTGATCTTATTGGGCAGTACCGTTGGAGCGCTGGTAGAAAAGTTAGCCGTGTAGCTTACGTGTACGCCATCCTGGCTACCCGTTTTGGTGGTGATCAGGATCACACCGAAGGCAGCACGGGCACCATAGATCGCGGCTGAAGAAGCATCTTTCAATACGGAGATACTCTCTACATCTTCTGGAGCCAGACGGTTCAGTTCAATAGCATCGGATGGAACCCCGTCGATCAGAATCAGGGGCTCTCCACCATTGATAGAGGTAAGACCGCGAATATTGATCTTGGCCGCCTGCCCCGGCGCACCGCTGTTGAAATCAATATTCAGGTTCGGCGACACCCCCTGCAGGCCCTGGGCCAGGTTACTGATCGGGCGACTCTGAAGTTGCTCTGCGCCAATGCGATCTACTGCCCCGGACAAGTTGGCTTTCGTTTGTACGCCATAGCCAACGACTACCACCTCTGAGAGGCCCACAACATCTTCACTCATTATTACATTAATAGCCGTACGGCCGGCCACTTCCACTTCCTGAGCAGCCATCCCGATATACGTAAAGATCAACGTACCGTCGGTGGGTGCGTCGAGGGTGTAGTGTCCGTCAATATCTGTAACCGTTCCAGTAGTAGTGCCTTTTACCGTAACGGAAACACCGATGAGAGGCAACTGCCCCGGATCTTCGGTGACCGTCCCCTGTACCCGCAGGGTCTGTGCGGTGAGGCTGCATAGTAAGATGCTGCCCAGAAGGGTCAGCATAAGTCGCTTACCGGCAGTAAACAAAGTTTGCATAAACGTAGTGATTTAGAAGGTTTAAAAGACTTCTTCGTGACGCAAAGGTCTGCAACAAATGTAAACTCGTAATTAACTAATGATTAATCAGTTATAACCTATTCTTTAAGTTTACGTTAAATGTGATAACGAACACAAAATGGTAATTTTTTCGTGCTTAAATTGTAAAAATCTGTGCTTTATCGTTACAAAAGTTTTTACCCCTTCGTGAAATGGATGTGGATAATCTTAATTTTCATCTTTCCGATCCTACTCTGCGGGCAAACTGATGAATGGGATTCGGATCAGGATGCCATGCCGAATGGTTGGGAATTTAACCGCGGCCTGAACATCCACGATCCAAAAGATGCCTGGGCCGATCCGGATGGAGATGGAGTCTGTAATCTATACGAATATCTATTGGGAGCAGATCCACAGAATGCCCGGCAACCGGTGGTAGTCGAATACCGGCAACAAATGCCGCTTGCCCAGATGATCAGGAGTTTACCGAGAGGAGTTGTGCTTCGTTTACCAGCCGGTCGATACGATCTGAACTATCGTCATAAAACACAGTCCGAAGCGCCGCGCTTACTGATCCAGGGTGGCTGGAATGATAATTTCACGGAAAGAGATCCCTGCCGGTATTCCACCGAACTCGATGGTACGGGGCAGGACGCTATATTTGATTTCCTTTTCCTGGAGGGGACTTCCACCGCTCTTATTCTGGATGGTCTTCATCTGCTGGGAGGCGGTAGCGGTGCAGTAAAATATAAGGGTTACATCTCTAAAATGCAGTTGGTGCTGGCCAATTGCCTGATCGTCAATAATGAAGCTCATCGGGCCTCAGCTGCTATCGATTTTGCTGACGGCGAGCAGACTTTCATTTCCGATCTGATCCTGGTAAATAGTCTGGTGGCTGATAATAAGGCAACGGGTATCCAGGCCGTACAACACGCTAACAGGACCAATCTGAAGATCCTGCACACAACGGTTGCTTACAACACTCCTGCACCGAATGACGGCCCGGCTTACACCTCCGGCTACGGCCTGAGCCTGGGTTCCGATTCCGATTCTATTCTCCACCTGCAACTGACTAACTCCATTTTTTGGGCGAATAGTCCACAGGATATAGCCTGGAACATACCGGCTGGTCAGCAGATAGAACTTGACATACAAAACAACATCTACGGCTTTTTGGGAACCGCTGCATCAACGGGCCTATTCATGGCTCCTTCCAACCGAAGTATCGATCCGTTGCTGGACCACCGGGCTCTCGGTATTATCTTCCCAACTAAAGATAGCCCGGTTGTTCAAGCCGGTTTGGATATCGGTATTACTCCGGAACAACAGCCGAACATCGGCAATGCGAACTGTCCGGAGTCCACGCTGACGGCTATCAATAATCCAGGATACTCTGACTTAGCAACCGAATGGGCCGTCTTCCCCAACCCGGCTTCCGATAGAATACAGTTGTCGGGGCTTCTACAGAACGGAGGTTTTCAACGGATAGAGATCTACAACCTGAATGGACTCAGGCTAGGCAACCTTTCTTACGGATGGCGCGAAAAGGGAAAACAAATTTTCACGATCCCTACCTCCGGTCTTTCAGCCGGTCAGTATTTCCTGGCACTGAAGAGTAACCGACAGTCAATAGTTCTTCTATTTTCTCTGGTCGAATAAACATGGACCCGATTCGTTCCACTATAACTGCATCAGTTGGATGTTGTTTCCGCAGGTATCATCAAAAACGGCAATAGTAACGGGCCCCATCTGAGTAGGTGGCATACTAAAGGTGACGCCCAGTTCCAGCATTCTTTTATATTCGGCCTCGATATCCTCTACATTAAAAGCAGTCCATGGAATACCGGCTTCGTAAAGTGCCTTTTGGAAAGTAGCAGCCGGGGCAAATCCCAGCGGCTCCAGTACCAATTCCACTTCATCCGGAGCTTCGGGTGACACTACCGTCAGCCACTTGTGCTCACCCATCGGGACCTCTGTTTTTTTTATAAAGCCAAGCACTTTGGTATAAAATTGCAGGGCCTCTTCCTGGTCCCGGACCATTACACTGGTTAATTTGATCTTCATAACTTTACTTTAGTGTTCTTAACAGGGCAAAGGTGGGAAGTCAGCGCCGGGAATACTTATCGAATATTGCTTTTGTTCAGGAAGGCAGAAGGTGTTTTTCCGGTTAACCGCTTAAACAAATGACTAAAACTCTGAACACTCTCAAATCCGACCGCCCAACAAACATTCCGTACCGGGATGCCTTTTTTCAGTAACCGCTTGGCTTCCCGCACGCGAATGTCGGACAGTACCTGAAAGGGAGTTCTGCCGTAGGTTCTTTTAAAGAGACGGGTGAAATGATATCGGGACAGGCAGGCACTGGCCGCCAGATCATCCAGACTGATCTGTTCCGGGTAATGAGTTTCCATATATTCTTTCGCCTGGATAATTCGCGCAATTACTGTCTCATCAGGGAAAAAATTGCTGCGAAGATATTGAAGCTGCTGGTAAAAATAGGTCATAGCTGTTATCGTAAATCAATAGT
>JAGQXH010000156.1 GCA_020436695.1 Lewinella sp.
GTGAAAACATTTCTTATTTTGACTACTCTCGCTAAACACATACTAATCAGTTGAATAACCGGCAACCGGCTTCCCCACTACTTACCAGCCGTAGCCTCATTCCGCAAAGCCTCGGCCTGCCGGATCAACACGATCATCTCCTTCCGATAACCGTTTCGATCTTCTCCTTTAACTTTTTCGGCCATCCCGGCACAGGACTCAAAAGATGCAGTGCCTTTGAACTCGCTATCCCGAAGCAGCATGCCGAATTCCGCCACTGCCGCCGACCAGTAGAAGTTTTCACTAAGGCTCTGTCCTCCGGACGTGTTATCGTTTACCACCTGCTCCAGTAGTTTGCTGGTATCGCCGTCCGGTTGCTTATAGCGGAGTTTTACGGTACACAATTCATCCCCGCCATCATTCTTCACTTGTGTTTGCTGGTATTTGAGTTCTCCTACATCAGCAAGAAACTCGCTTTCCACACCAGCCGGGATGATCTCATACAAGGCCGTTACGGTATGGCCGGCCCCCAGTTCGCCGGCATCCTTGGTATCATCGGCAAAATCCTCGTCGTTCAGCAGGCGGTTCTCGTAGCCGATCAGCCGGTAGCCCGCTACTTTGGTAGGATTGAACTCGATCTGTAGTTTGACATCCTTGGCAATAGTGAAAAGGGTACCACCGAATTCGCTAATCAACACTTTGCGCGCTTCACTGATGTTGTCGATATAGGCGTGATTACCATTCCCTTTATCAGCCAGTTGCTGCATCTTATTGTCTTTGTAATTGCCCATACCAAAGCCGAGTACTGTCAGGAACACACCGCTATTTCTTTCCTTTTCGATAAGGCGCACCAATTCTGCGTCACTGCTCACCCCCACATTGAAATCACCATCCGTAGCTAGGATCACCCGATTGTTTCCACCCTTGATCAGATTTTCTCGGGCAATATTATAAGCCAACTGAATACCCTGTCCTCCGGCAGTGGACCCACCTGCCTCTAATCCTTCCAGAGCATCAATAATCCTTTGTTTATTGGAGCCGGCCGTAGCCGGTAACACCACACCGGCAGCTCCGGCATATACGACAATACTGACCTTATCCTCGGGCCGCAGACTTTCAGTAAGCAGTTTCAGACTCTCCTTCACTAACGGTAACTTATTAGGATCGCCCATGCTACCCGATACATCAAGCAGAAAAACGAGATTGGATTTAGGGAGTTGAGCGGTCGGAATCCGCTTGCCCTGCAGGCCTATATGAAGTAGCCGGTGTTTTGGCTGCCAGGGACATGCCCCCAGTTCCGTGTTCACGGTGAAAGGTTCGTACCCCTGCGGTTCCGGATAATCGTAGCTGAAGTAATTCACCATTTCCTCAATGCGCACGGCATCCGGAGGGGGTAATTGACCTTCATTCAGGAATCGACGCATATTGCTGTAGCTGGCAGCATCCACATCAATGGAGAAGGTGGAAAGCGGTGCATTCAGCGGTCGGAGGAAACGATTTTCCCTGATGGCGGAATAATCTTCAGTATCATAGCCATTATCCATGGCCGGCATAAGGCTCGATGGTGGCGATAGAGGAGGTGGTGGAGGTGCAGTCGCGAATACGATACCGGAATTTCCTGACAACCCCGGCTTAGCGGCCACAGCCCGGGCTGCCTGACTTCTGACCTTGCTACTCTTTTTAGATTCATTGGACCGGGAATAGCCGGTTACAATGACTTCCTCCATTTCCACTTCTTCGGTCAGATAAACGTCTATTTGTGACTGCTTGACTACCTTCACTTCCTTACTTGTAAAGCCGGTATAGGAAAAATAAAGTACATCCGAACCTTCCGGCAGGTGGATGCTGTACTTTCCATCAAAGTCCGTAACCGTTCCGATAGGGGTGCTTTTGACCAATACGGTTGCACCGATTAGGGGCTGACCGGCGGGATCGTATACATGGCCGGTAATGGTGCGCTGTCCGCTCAGCGGTGTATTCCAGAAAACCGAAAAAGCGGTTAGAAAAAGTGCTGAGATCCCCAGCAGGAGGATATGTTTCTTCATCATCATAATAGGGTTTTTGCCTATTAGATGTGGAAGACCCAGGAATTACATAAATCCCATTGAAATATTTTAAAAAATAATTTTGGAAATGCAGGCCGACACAGGACGCATGAGATTAGCCCGAAACTATTTCAACAATACCACTACCTGCTCGTGACCATCTTTCTCGGCAAAATCCAGCGCTAAAAAGCCGTCATCCGTACGCATGGTTTTGTCAGCACCATGATCCAGCAGCAGGCGTACGATCTCCGTATTACCCCGGTGTGCGGCAGAATGTAATGCCGTGACACCTCCGTTTTGCACAACATTGACATTGACGTCGTGATCCAGCAGCATTTTGGTGAGTTCTATACTGTTGGCCGCAACGGCGGAGTGGATAGGAGCTACTTTGGATGGATTCAACGCAGCCAGGTCAACATTAGCACCGTGTTCGACCAACAGCCCGGCGACTGCCGGACGGTTGAAATAACAAGCCAGCGCCAGCGGTGTAAACCCATCGGAGCCATAAGCATTGACCATGGCTAGATTTTCTTTCAAAATAGCGCGAGCTGCTTCAACCAGTCCGCCTGCAGCAGCTTCGTAGATGGAGGGGTCGCCTTTTAAATTCATCAGGTACTCAAATATTTCCCACTTCCGGTAATAAGCGGCCCATAAAGTGATAGGAATACCCGGTGCGGCGCTATGCACCAATAATGCGGGTTGGGCAGTGATCAACGTCCGGACTTGTTCCAGATCTCCTTCCTGTACAGCTTTGGTGATAGCGTCAGCTCCTTGCATTGGTTCGATTGTTTGAATAAAGTAATAGGCCAAAAATAACACTACCAATTGATGCGGCTATTTTGTGGCCTGGCTTCGTTACTTCATCAGTCACGTAGCTACGGCTATGCTCCTTCTTCGTGCCTCCCCAGGCCGCAAAATAGCTCACCTGAATTGGCAACCTTATTTATGTCCCATTACTAATAACGCGAAAGTTAGGCAAAAAAGCGAACTTTTGAATTTGCACTACTGGTTCAAAAGATGGCGGTGTTTCCTGGAATATTAGGAAGATCGGTTTAAAAGATCTCTCCGTAAAACAGTATACCTACCCAACCCATTGGTTGCTCCCTTTCCCTACAACTATGTACGGAATCGGGTTTTCGTCAGTAGTTAGAAGAGAAATTAAATTACGAATGCTTTCGTATTACGAATAAATTCGTAATTTTAGGTGAAGATATTTACAACTATTCTCATTTAGAATAGTCTAAAGTACATAAATCCACCCGACATGTTAAAAAATTACCTGAAGCTTGCCTTGCGCAACGCTAGCCGGCAACCCGGCTATACGGCCCTAAACATCATTGGCCTGACCTTGGGCATTGCCTCTACCCTCTTTATTCTGCTCTACATTACCGAAGAGAACCGCTTTGACCGGTACCATGAAAAAAAGGATCGCATTTTCCGTATTTCGGCGGATATTACCGAGCCGGATAATGCTTTCCGCTGGTCGGTCACCCAAACGCCATTGGCACCGCAACTCAAAGTGGATTACCCGGAAGTGGAGGAATACGTACGCTTCATTCCAAGCGGACGGATGCAACTACAGCACAATGACCGCTATTTTTATGACGAGAAAGTCTTTCTGGTAGACTCAACCGTCAATAACATATTCACCTTCAACTACGTACGCGGCGATGCGGCCACGGCCTTGCAGCAACCCTACTCTATCACCCTCTCTACCTCACTGGCCGAGCGCATCTTCGGGGATAATGACCCTATCGGTGAAGTCCTGAAAACGGCTTCCGGCAATTCTTATACCGTCCGGGGCATCTATGAGGATATGCCGCAACATTCGCATCTTATTGCTCATGCGCTGATTTCCAGTAATTCCAATCCCCAGTTAAGTAATCCGACCGCCGGTAATTGGGGTGGCTTTGGCATTTACAGCTATGTACTGCTGCGAGAGGATGCCGATCCGGCCGCTTTTGCCGCCAAGCTTCCCGAAGTGATCGATAAATACGTAGCCGTCATATTCGATCAGTTCGACATCAAGGTCAAATACGAACTATTACCACTTATCGACATTCATCTGAAATCAAATTTTGAAGGAGAACCCGAACCGACCGGAGAGATCGGTTTTCTTTACATTTTCGGCGCTGTAGCGATCTTCATTTTGCTCATCGCCTGCATCAACTACATGAACCTGGCTACAGCCCGTGCCACCAAACGTGCCACCGAGGTGGGCGTTCGAAAAGTATTAGGCTCCGAGCGGGGGCAACTGGTCGGTCAGTTCCTGTCCGAATCCGTCCTGTTTACCATGATCGCCCTCGTACTGAGTTATCTGCTCGTACTTCTTCTACTGCCGGTCTTCAATCACGCTTTTGAGATGCAGCTCAGTAGAAATCTGTTACTATCCGCTCCGGTCTTACTGGGTACACTTGGCATTGTGCTTCTTACCGGGATACTGGGCGGAAGTTACCCGGCCTTCTATCTGTCGTCTTTTAGGCCGATCGCGGTACTTAAGGGATCGCTGGGTAAAGGCAGTGGTAATCCCAGTCTGCGCAAAGTGCTGGTTTCCGTACAGTTTGCCATTACGATCTTTATGCTGATCGGTACCGGTATTATATATGACCAGATGAGCTTCTTACGCAACAAGAACCTCGGTTTTGACAAGGACAATGTGCTGGTATTCTCCCTCGATGGACAACAGGGACGGGCAAAGTATCCTACACTCCGGGAGAAATTATTGCAAAACCCCAAGATCACCATGGTGGGAACCGCTTCCGCCAACCTGGGTTCCGGCGTGGGTAAAAACGTGATGAGAGTGGAAACTGCTCAAGGCACGATGGAACAATTAGGAGTAGATCTTTATTCCGTAGACTACGAATTTTTTCCAACCATAGGTGCGGAATTTGTGCAAGGCCGTAATTTCGACGCCAGTTTCAGTACTGACAGTTTACAGACTGTACTGGTGAATGAGGCCATGGTAAGACGTATGGGGTGGGATGATCCGATCGGCCGAAAATTTCAGTTCGGCAGCAGTGATACCATTCCGATGCTTCAGGTGATCGGTGTGGTGAAGGATTTTCACCAGTTATCGCTCTACGATCCGATTGAAGCATTGTTGTTCATTCCCAGCGCGGATAATAGCGAAGTACACGTGCGGATCAACCCCAAAAATTCGGCTGAAACCGCCCAGATCCTGGCCTTCGCCGAGCAGCAGTGGCAGCAGGTTTTCCCCAATCTGCCGTTCGAGTATGATTTTCTCGATGCCACCTATATGGATCTTTACGAAGCCGATCGAATCCGCGCCCGTATCTTTACCCTTTTCAGCGCCCTGATGATACTGATCGCCTGTCTGGGACTACTGGGTCTGGCATCCTTCACGGCCGAACAACGTACCAAGGAGATCGGAGTACGGAAAGTGTTGGGTGCCCGCACAACCGATATCATCTATCTGCTGACCAACAATTTTGTCCTACTGGTGATAATAGCCACTATTCCGGCCTGCATCGCCGCCTGGTACTTCATGAACAAATGGCTGGCCTCTTTCTCCTATCACGCAAACATGAACTATTGGCTCTACGGTCTGGCGTTTATCCTGGTCGTACTGATCACGATTTTCACCACCGGATATCATGCGATGAAAGCAGCGCGAAGTAATCCGGTGAAGGCGTTGAAGTATGAATAGCCGGTTTAGCGAGTAGAAATTGCCTGGTGAATGAACATTTTATCTCACAGAACCTTTAAATTAGAGGAATCTAAATCATAAAGGGGCAAAATCTAACTATATTTAGTGTGTCAATTTCACCAGGCAATCTTACTACGCTAAAGGCAATTATTGTTGACGACGAAAAGCGTAGTCATGAACTGATCCGGAGCATGCTCTCTGATCTTCCTTTCACCGTTAATGTGATCGGCTCCGGCTACAGCATCCGGGAGGGGGCCACCATTATTCAGGAACTCCAACCCGATCTCATTTTCCTGGATATCGAGCTATCCGACGGCCTTGGTTTTGACCTCCTCCAAAACCACCAACTGCCCAATTTGTGGGTGATCTTTATTTCTGCCCACGCGGGCTATGCCATACAGGCGGTTAAGTTCGGCGGGCTGGATTATCTGCTGAAGCCTTTTTCGCAGAATGATCTGTATAAAGCGGTTGCGGCTGTCTTTCAAAAGAAAAAAGAGGAACAGGATAAGCAACTGGAGATCACGATGGAGGCATTCAGAAAGCTTCAGACCAAAGAGCTTCCCTCCAAGTTCAGCATCACGACCACCGATGGTATTATTTACAAAAAAATAGAGGATATTATTCACCTCGAAGCCAATAAGAACTATACGGCATTTACTTTTTTCGGAGAAAAGAAAAAATTGCTGGTATCGGTTAATCTGGGGGAATACGAAGAACAGTTTGCTCCTTATCCCTATCTGATGCGGGTCCATCGTTCGCATCTCATCAATTTGAAATTCGTCGAAAGATTTCTTCGCAACGATGGTTTTTCTGTCGTCATGGAAGACGGCTCTCAGGTTCCTGTTTCCAAGAAGTACAGAGATGACTTACTGGAGCGTCTCGACCAGGTCTAAACGTGTTGTTCGGCCATTCGATCCGCTATTTCGTACACCCGGACCATCATTTCAGCAGGTTGGACACCTATTTTTCACAATTATTTTATATCCTTAATACCTTTACACTGATACCTTTTTTCTCACCGAAGCTGTTTGTAGGTTTCTGTTTTTCTGAGGGATATTCCATGCCGGAAGCGCAATTTTTGATCTTGCACGCGATTTCCTGAGGAGCCCCAAACAACTTCATCTACAACCAAACGCTATGGGGTATACACTTTGCCAACTGGTAGAATTTGATGATCAGGCCAACTGGGATCAGGAATTTTATTTTCATCCTTCGGATGTACAGCGGGTCATGAGCCAACCCGGTGCTGACAAATCATTGATCGTTCGTATACGCGGAAGATCGACCGGCAAAGAAGGCTTTGGCTTGATCGGGTGCACGGTTGATCCTGCCGGGGAGATCGAATTCCGGCTCAATGGAGACAGTCAATTCCTGGCCCTTTCCTGCAAGCCCTGGAATGAAACAGGCGATACTTTTGATGAAGCGCCCTGATCGGCGGCTTTAATAGTATGACTGAAAGACATATGCAGGATTTTCCTTTTGGTGAAGTTCAGGCAAATATCTTTAAAGGCCATGGCCGTTATCACGCCTGGCACCTTTTTATTTGTTTCCGGCCGGAATGTCAGATCGGGATCAAATCCTGGCTGCATGATCATGTGCTCCCGTTGATCACATCGGCACAACAACAACTTGACATGATCAGGCGGCACAGGGAGGATCCCAGCTATGACGGCGGAATGGTCGGCTGCCTGGCCTTGTCGGCATCAGCATACGCCAAACTGGGCATTCCTGAAAAAGAATGGCCGGAAGATCAGGAATTCCGGGCAGGTATGAAGTCGCGCGGACCTATCCTGAACGATCCTGAGGTCATGCTATGGGAAGCGGGCTATCAGAACGATCTGGATGCCGTACTGATACTCGCCGACAATGAGCCGGATAAGCTGCAGGAAACCGCCAATCAACTTAAGGCTTCTCTGGAAAGATCAGGCAGCGGAAGTATTTGCCGAACTGAGATCGGCACGGTACTGGAGCCCGGTGGTCCCTGCCGAGAGCATTTTGGCTTTGTAGATAGTATTAGCCAGCCTGACTTCTGGGATGCTTACGGAAGCTTTCACGAAACCGCCTGGAAACTGGCTCTGGTACGCGATCAGCAATCTCCTCATTTGTACGGTAGCTATCTGGTTTTTCGTAAACTCGAACAGAATGTTAAACGCTTTCGGGATCAGGTGAGAAGCATTGCCGGTCAGATCATCGCTCCCAATGCACTGGAGCTGGCGGAAGCCCAGACTATGGGTCGATTCCGGAATGGCCTGCCGCTTACCCTGTGCAGTGGATCACTGCCCAACGATTTTAAATACCTGGAGAATACCGACTTACACGGCAGCAAATGTCCATTTCATGCGCATATGCGTAAAGCCAACCCACGAAATAAAGGCTATAAAGCCAAGCAGCTGACCCGCCGAGGTATCCCGTACGGAACCAGAAAACCGGATCTGAGCGATGAACCCGAAACGGGAGTCGGTCTTCTTTTCATTAGCTATCAGGTAGCCATTTCTAATTTTGAAGAAGTACAGATCCAATGCAACGATCCCGGTCCCGGCCCCCATTCTACGCTTGATCCCATTATCGGTCAGCCTGTTCCTGGCACTACCTTAAAGCCGCAGGCATGGAACAAAAAATGGCATGATCCGGCTGCGTTCCCGTATACTTTTCAGCCGGTAGTTCAGCTTAAGGGTGGCGAATATTTTTTTCAGCCTCCGCTTACTTATCTGAAAGAGCTATAGCCATACCTTACCGCTACCGGCCGACAATCCTTACTACAAAACCGTTTTGTCTTCTCAAAAACTTGTCTGATCTTTACGGAACAATCCTCTCACACTTGCATTGGACACGGAGAAATTATAAACGATGCAGCTTTTCCGTCAAGCTAACTAGTTAGATTGCGACCCCAATCAACTGCATATTTTCAACTATGATTGGTACATGTAGGGACAGTGTAAATACCCTGGTATTTCAGCTACTCGGGTTGCTCATATTTTGCACCTCCAACGGGAATGCACAAAACAATATCTATTACTTCCATCACCTTTCTGCGGAAGATCTTACCGAGCCGCAGTTTAATTTTTTCCTGCATGAGGATCTGCACCGACAGGTCTGGATACCCTCCCTGTCGGGGCTGAATCTGTATACCGGTCAGAACATCGTATCCTTTCTTCCACAGCCGGAGATAGCTGATCAACTGGCCAACGGCCTGATCTTAAGTCGTTTTTTTGACGGAAAAGATGGAGAGGTTTTGTTCAATACGGCCGGCACATTGCACACCTATCTTCCCAAAAGTGGCCGATTCCACCGGGACACCCTCCTGGCGGATAAAGAGCGCTGGCAACTACTCCATTTCGATAAGCATAAGGATCAACTCTGGATATTTTCAGAACCTGAACTATTCATCTATTCATTAAAAGACAGTAGTTTAAGCCCTCCTGTAGACACCGGTATCTACGATTATGGCTACGGCATTCAATTGCTGGAAAGCACCGACCGATCCAAAAAATATCTGTTATTGCCGAAGAACACGGGTTGGCAGGTTCGTATTTATGAAGACGGGCAACTCAAGGATTATACTGCTTATCCAACGGCCCCGGCACGCGGCTATGCTACCCATTCCTTCTACGCGGAAGAGGATGACAGATTACTTTGGGTAGGTACCGATACCGGCCTGGTAGTGATAGACCTCGCGGACCCGGCAAGTGGACCAATCCTTTATAACTCCTTCGAGAATATTACGCTAAGAAATATTCAAAGTATTGCGCCCGGCCTTGGAGACGAATTGATCGTAGCCACCCGCAAGGATGGCCTCTTTTCCTTCAATCGAAAACAAAGATGTTTCACAGGAAGATTAATGTTTAACGACCGGGGACAGATCCTCTCTTTCCCTTATCTGATCGATCAGATCCAGACCGATCGTGATCAGACGCTTTGGGTAACCACTCCTGGTAATGGAGTGTTTTACACCAATCTCAAGAAAAAGAAATTTACTTCTTATCTGCAACAGGAACAGATCGGGCCTGCATACCAAACCAGCATTAAAGCCTTAAGCATGGATCGAAAAGGGCTCATCTGGTACTTAAGTCAGGATGGTGTAAATGTGGTGGATCAGAACGGAAAAAAAATAATTCCCTATCCAAAATTCAACGAGCAACCCTTTCGCAATCAGAATTTGAATTATCTGTTTCACGACCGGGAAGGAGGCACCTGGGTTTGTGGCGGCCGGGGGTTGTTTTATTTATCTGCCAGTACCAATTACACCTGGCAGCAGATCAATGTACCCAAGCGCTTTAACACGCTGCATTTGATTTACGGGCGTCAATTAAGGAACGGGCGACTCCTTTTCTCAACTTATCGCGACGGTTTATTCGAAGCCGAAAAGGTAAACGGAAAGTTCACGTTGAAAAAACGACCGGAACTGCCATCGCAAAATACCACCTCCATTTTTGAGAGCGCAACGGGAGATCTGCTGCTGGCCAATGAATGGAACAGCATATCGATTTATCACCAAAATGGAAAGCAGTTACAACCAGACACGATCCTGACGTTCAAAAATCTGGTTTACACTTTCCTCCAGGATGCGAATGCTGACGGCATCCTCATCGGCACCAATGCCGGACTTTTCCGGCTTCAGGCTTCAGCATCCGGTTATCACATTGTAAAGGAACCCGGTTTTCCAAGTTTGTCGATCAAGGGTATCTTACAGGATGCCTCGGGACAATTCTGGATCAGCACCAACAAGGGGCTTTTTCGCTATCGCCCGGGAGAAGAACCACATCGCTATACGCTTGTGGATGGCATTCAGGCCGAAGAATTTAACTACTACGCGACCTGTAGAACGCCCGACGGGCAATTTGCTTTTGGTGGTGTAAACGGATTCACCCTGTTCCATCCCGATAGTATCAGGCAGATCACGACAGCAGCCAATCCGCTGATCACACAGATCCTGATCAACGATGAACCACCGCAAGCGTTGTTCGGCCAGCGTACTCATGCCAGGAACATCAGCTTCATGCAGGAGATCACGCTGCCCCATAACCAAAATACATTGTCGTTTCGTTTTGCTGCGCTGGAATACAGCGACCCATCGGAAAACTACTTTAGGTACAAAATGGAGAAGGTGGATGCAGACTGGGTCAAAAGTGAAAACCGGAATTTTGCTCGTTACCCCAATCTGCCACCCGGCAGTTATACTTTTATGTTGCAGGCTTCCAATTCAGATAAGGTATGGTCTGATAAAACCGCCAATCTCATCATCAACATCCGCCCGGCCTGGTACCAGACCTGGTGGTTTTATCTATTGATCATACTGATCATATTAGCTGCCATTTACGGCTATTACCGATACCGCATTAAACGCATCAAAGAGAAAGAGGCAGTCCGGCGAAGAGAAGCGGAGTTCAAACAAAAAGAAGCAGAATACCGTCAGAAAGCCGCCGAGACTAAAACGGCCATCCTTCGCCTACAGATGAAGCCGCACTTTATTTTCAATAGCCTGAATTCCATCAGCAGCTATATTCAGAACAAAGATATTCATACAGCGAATGAATACCTGGTCCGGTTTTCCAAGCTGATCCGCAAGATACTGGACCTGGCCGAAGAACCGTTAATCGAATTGGGAGATGAGATGGAACTCCTCGAACAGTATCTGCTCACCGAGAGTATGCGGCTGGAGAAAAAATTCACCTTTTCTATCGAGCACGACGAAGCACTCGACCCGGACGATACCCTTATTCCCACCATGATCCTGCAACCCTTCATCGAGAACGCTATCTGGCACGGCCTTGCCAAAAAGGAAGGTACCGGTCATATCCGGATAGAATTCCACCTCGACGGTGAACAGATCCTTTGTAGTGTGGAAGATGATGGTGTAGGGCGCAATACCGGACCAGATCCGGGAAGATCACACGGAAAAGAACATGAGTCCAAGGCCCTGTCCATCACTCAAAAACGGCTGAAACTATTAGCTGACAAAACCGGCAAAAAAACCGATCTGCGAATCATCGATCTCAAAGATGATCAGGGGTATCCGGCCGGCACCCGCGTGGAGGTTATTTTCCCGGTTTCCGACTAAGAGGCCATTTTCAAAATTTGCTTAAGGTTTAGGTTTAGGAACCAGTTGTTTCGGATCATAAAAGAACTGTTCTTTGTGTATCAGTTGATCTTGCCACTCCTGGTAGGCTATTTCTTCTATCTCACTATAGGTATTATCTTTCCATTCAAAACGAAAGTGCCACCTTATTACAACGATATTTCCATTTATTAAATAGGGAGGAATACATTTCGAACTTACAGACTTTGCTTTGGCCAGTGTTCTGGCCTCGTTTTCAACGAGAAATATCTTTCCAAGCCTTGGAGGAGATTGGTTTTCCTGCATTGATGCATTATCCGTGTAAAATTGCGCTATAGCTAAATCGTGTTTGTTCGATTCCACAGCACTTATAAATGCTTGCACGGTTTCGATTTTAGGCATATCTAAAATATTTTAATTCATTAAAAAAAACTAAAATAAGCGATAGGTCGCTTTAATTAAAAAGGTGAATTCAGGTTGTTTACTTAAAATCTGACTATCAAAATTATGATATAAACCTCCCGTTGGAACACCATGATCTGTAATTCCCTGGGACCATACCACGAATATCTCTGAACCCGGCTTGTATTCGTATCGTATGACCAGATTTGACCTGAATTGAGCAAAGGAAAAATCAGGGTTTCCAAATTCATAGTTAGTAGTGCCATTCTTATTTAGATCTACTTCGTAATTATTACTTACCTCATTGTAGGTCAGTTGAGATCCGGTATAAAATGAAATCTGCTCGTCTTGCGATTTTGCCAACGGATTGGCAATATGACCAAAATCATTATAAATACCAGTTGAAATATAAGGTTCTGCGTAGTATTGAATGGATAAATTGGGATTGATAGTATAGTTAACCCGAACGATCAAACTAAACCTGTCCTGATCCAATCTCGACATAATGTAATATGGTGTTCCATTATAAGAGATATTTTCATTGAACTGTATCCGGTGTCTAATCATCAAATATTTCGGATAAATATAAAAACGAAGCTGGTTCAAGGGTTGATAAGTAGCTTGTAAGCCGGTTTCGAGCAGAAAGTAGGCATCTTTATTTCCTGTTTTAAACCAACCGCTCTGTCTTAAAGAAAAGGTCTTGCGTTGATCAGTGTCAAACGCCCACCAGGCTCCATACTGATCTGGCAGATAAACTCGTGGCCCGCCTTGTAGGAGGGATTTAGAATAGATGTGTGGTTGTTGAAAAAAACCGATAGTAGCGTTCGAGTTAT
>JAGQXH010000157.1 GCA_020436695.1 Lewinella sp.
TATCAGTCAATCGGATAATAGATACGATCCCCTTACCATTCTCGTCCACCCGGCATAAGTCTTCCACCTCAAAAGAACGCTCCCCGAAAAAAACCTCAGCACCCTGTTGTTCCAGTTCAACCACTTTCCGCATAATCGCACCTACTGAGGTAGAAGAAAAAGTGCCATATTCCGCTTTGATCTCATCCTTGCCCTCATTGGACAAATACTGAAGGGTTTTCTTCAGGTCCTTCAGGTCGAGCAACGGCAGTTTATGATCATCGCAATATTTGAATACTACCGCCATTATCCCCGCCTGGGTCTCGCTCAGATCCAGCATTTTGGAAAATAGAACAGGTCCGAATTCCGACACTGTAGCCCGCAAGCGAGCGCCCGGCTCGTCGGACAACGTCAGGAATTCCACCGGACTATCATCTGCTTTAAAAGGAAAGCCGATCTTGGCATGCCGTTCGTCAATTTTGGGATGGCCGTCGCTCGGGACGGCAATTCCACTCAGGTCTCCCTTAATATCCATCAATAGAGAAGGAACGCCCTTAGCGGAAAGAAGTTCCGCCAGGATCTGCAAGGTCTTGGTTTTACCCGATCCGGTTGCCCCGGCGATCAGGCCGTGTCGGTTCATACTCCGCAATGGTAACTTGACAAAAGACCCGGTCTGGACTTCTTTGTCGAGCATTGCTCCTCCGAGCAGAATACTATCTCCCTTAAAAGTGTACCCTTTTTCAATTTCTTCCAAAAAATGCGCTTTATCAGCCATGATATATGTTTTGTCGGTGTTTAGTAATGAAATGCACGCTCAAGTCTCAGATCTATTGTTTATTCCAGTCTTCTACCCGCTGATCAAACTTCTGTTTACTGAATTCCCAAAGATCTATATTGTAGGAAGCTTCCAGCTTCTCTTCCAGGTCCTTCGGCATGAGCTCCGGGAAAAAATCGATCCCGGTCAGATCTTCCACTGCATCTATACTAACTACATAATTGTAGAGCGGTTCGAAGCTTACCTGATTGGGGATCAGAAAGGCAATCGCTTTTTGCTCGGGTTCGGTCAGATCCAAGAGTACTTTGAAATAGGACGCCGGTACGGCTACTTCATTTTCCCCGATATATCCCTTGGGTTCCTGGGTAAGTACCGGCCCGGTTACAACGTATAACTGATCGAATTTCTTGGCCCAGTTACGGGTAAGTTCTTCCAATTCTCTCCAAATCCCCTTATTGAAATTTCTGGCCTGCGGACTGATATTGCTCATTAAAAAGGTCTCCTCCTGAGCTTCCGGATCGTAGGCCATATCTGCTGCCGGTACCAGATGCCCCCGATCATATCCGGAGCCCCGGTAATCATCCGGCGTACTCGATCCCGTTTTCACGCGACTATCCGGCAAGAAATTATCGGTCCTTTTATTCCAGGGTTTTTCCAGATTTTCTTTAGTGAGAATGTAGGCTACCCACTCAGCCTGTTCGTGTTCTTCGTCGTAGGAAAGAACGTAATCCCGGTATTCGATCACCTGTCCGCTACTGGAAGGAAGAAAGTAGGCTTCTGCCTGATAGGTATCGGTTGTTTCCGGGGTGGTAGTGTTGTTATTACCGGTAAAATAATCGAACACAAAATAGATTCCTCCCAAGAGCGCCCCAAATAATCCTACTTTCACGATCATACCACTGGAGCTGCTCTTGTCCTGTCGGGCGTGATTGGTCCTAAATTTGGCCATAGATAAAGTGTTTTCCCATTCCTTGGTAGTTTGACGGAAAATTTGTTTCATCCATTTTTTCCGTCACTTTTGGATTAAGGTCGGCGGTAAAAATAGCTAATTTGTCACAAGGTGCAAACTATGTTGTGGGAAAGCAAGAGTTCCTGGATAGGTATTAAAAACGGGAGTACCTAAAAGACGAAAGAGACATCGGCATCGGATTACCTGATGTAATACAACGTGCCTTTGTCTCTTCCGTACGGTTTTCTCAATAGATGTTCGGGTTAATCATTTTAGGTGTTTATTTCCTGCAAAACGACTACGTCGATACAAGCTGTAAACGGCATCCGATTTCCGGATACTCGCATAAGCATATCGTCTCTGACTAATCCAAAAGCTTAGCAGACAATAATAAATCAATAGCAGAGGATAAATTACAATTAATAGGGCTCGTTCTCTCAGAGAAACTGGTAGGCGGAAGTTGGCGCCAATCCGCAGTGGAAAAATTAATAGGGAGGTTTACCAATGAAAATTGAATGAGAAAGGCTTTAGGTGTTCCCACCGTGTGTGTGGTTACTAAATGCCAGCACAAAGTAATAAATAATTTAATAAAACGAACATATTGATGTCTTTTTTTTAGGTTTGCTACCTATGCGCTTAACTATAAAATCATAAGCTGACAGAAAATGATGCTTAAAGTCGGGATCACCGGAGGGATAGGAAGTGGTAAAACCACAGTTTGTCAGATCTTCGCCAGCCTGGGCATTCCCATCTATTACGCTGACGAGCGTGCCAAGTGGCTAATGAGCCATGATCCTGATCTGGTCCGGGCCATAAAAGATCTGTTTGGCAATCAGGCTTATTCGGAAAATGGCCAACTTAACCGTAGCCATTTGAGTAAGATCATTTTCACCGAACCGGAAAAACGCGAGCAGATGAATGCGCTGGTGCACCCGGCCGTATGGAAGGATGGTGAACAATGGAACGCCGTTCAAAAAGAAGTGCCGTATACCCTAAAAGAAGCAGCTTTGATCTTTGAATCCGGTGGTCACCGCCAACTGGATAAGATCATCGTTGTCACTGCGCCCGAAGACCTGCGCATTGCCCGGGTTGTTGAAAGGGATCAGGTGGATGCGGAAGCTGTACGAGCCAGGATTGCCGCCCAGCTGCCGGAATCCGAAAAAGTTGCTCTTGCGGATTTCGTGATCATCAATGACGGACAACATTTGTTGATCCCGCAGGTATTAACGATACACCGGGAACTAATTGCTGAATTGCCATAAGCCGGTACGAAGGTATTGCTTCCCTTATAAAGTCTCAGTTCAAAGCCGCCTTATACGTTGCCAGGCACCTTTCCCTTGCTGCTTTATGATCCACTATCGGTTCGGGGTAATCATCGGTCCCGTATTCCGGTATCCACTCTTTTACATATTTGAGATCTTTATCAAACTTTATTAACTGGCTGGCCGGGTTAAAAATACGAAAGTAAGGTGCTGCATCGGTTCCGGTTCCGGCCGCCCATTGCCAGCCCCCATTATTACTGGCCAAATCGTAATCCAGTAGTTTTTTGGCAAAGTAAGCCTCTCCCCAGCGCCAGTCGACGAGTAGATGCTTTGTGAGAAAACTTGCCGTGACCATGCGTACCCGATTGTGCATATAACCGGTCTGATTGAGTTGTCGCATGCCGGCATCAACCAATGGATAGCCTGTATTCCCCACGCACCAGGCATTAAATTCCTCTTTATTGTTGCGCCATTCGATGCGATCGTATTTTTCGTGGAAGGAGGTATTTACCACCTTGGGGAACTGATCCAGGATCATGGCGTAGAAATCCCGCCAGATCAATTCATTGAGAAACGTTTCATTCAGTCCTGCTGCGCGGCGGGCTTTTTCCCGGATACTGATGGTCCCGAAGCGAAAATGCAGTCCCAGTCGACTGGTCCCCTCCACGGCCGGAAAATCTCTGGTCTTGTCGTAGTTGCGGACCAGCTTCCGACTCACCTCACGATCCGGAAATTCAATATCTGCCGGTTGAAAACCTATATCTTGCAACGAAGGAAGATCCTTCGGGTCGATCTGAAGGAAATTATCTGAATATTGTTCAGTGGGATAAGATTGAAAATAAAAAGAGGTCGTTGTTTCTTTATTGTTTTCTTCGATGGAAACTTCTTTCTCCGACAGTTTCTCTTTCCAGGTCCGACTGTAAGGTGTAAAGACGACATATGGATCTCCATCACTCTTTTTTATTTCCAGCCCTTCGAAGATGACTTGATCTTTATAGGTGCAAAAAGCAATCTCTTTTTCACTCAGCAAAGCTTCGATATCCTGATCCCGCTGCCTTGCACTGGGCTCGTAATCGCGGTTCGTAAATACAGCCTTTATTTCATATTCCTCCACCAATTCGCTCCATACCTTTTCCGGAGTGCCGTGCTTCACCAGCAGCGTACTGCCCAGATTGCAGAGTTCTTCGTGTAACCTGCTAACCTCCTGATGAATGAATTCCACCCGGGCATCAGCTTTATCTTCCAGATCATCGAGGATATTAGTGTCGAAAATAAAGAGCGGTAGTACCGGGTGTTCCGACTTCAGCGCGTGATAAAGCCCTGCATTATCTTCGAGTCTTAGATCCCGGCGAAACCAGAAAATATTTATTTTTTTCATATCAAATGTTCAATGCTCACATCCACAACAGAGCGGTGGTAGTATTGTTGGAGATATGGTGCATTATTTTCCGAAAACCTGCCGATGTGCATTAATTCCTCTGATTAATGACTAATTTTACCGCAATAGCGTTATAGATCATTATGAAGCCATTCTCCATGAAAACAATCCACTCTAACTTTTTGGTACTCGTTATATTAATCTTAAGTCTGACTGCCTGTCAGACCGAACAACAACACGCTCAGAACGAGATCACCAAACAGGAGGCGCTGATAGAAGATGAAAGTGATCCGGAAGCCGCTGAGCACTTGATCCAGCAATACCTGGCCTATGCCAGTATGAATCCGGAAGACGGAGAAGCCAGTGCCCGCTACCTGTACCGGGCCGCAGCCCTACAGTACCGGCTCAATAACTTTGATGCCGCCCGCAGCAGCCTGGAGAACGCCATTCACAACTACTATACACACGAGAACACGCCAAAAGCAGTCCTGCTGCTGGGGGATATTTATCAGGAAAAGCTGCATAATAAATTTGCAAGTAGCATCCTCTATCAAAGTGCCGCCGAAAGTATGCCCTCGCTGGCCGAAGAAGCGGAAGTAGCCGCCATGAAGAAGACCGGTTTCGGCCCCGTCACCCAACGTCTGGAACTGATTGCTGGCAATATGTACAGAGATAGTACCGGACGGGTAGATCTCCGACTGGCCAACGACTATATTACCGGCACATCGGTGTATGCCCTGATCAGTCCGGAAGCAGAACGGGTGCCGGAATTTCTGTATAAAGCCGGTGAAACGGCCCGTACCATCCAGGCGTTCGGTAAAGCCATTGAGCTATACGACTGGCTGCTGGAACGGTATCCGGACTACGAAAAAACACCGCAGGCCATGTTTTTAAAAGCATTTACCCTTGATAATGACCTGCATCGCCTGGACGAGGCCCGCGCCGTCTATGAGGAGTTTCTGGCCAAATATCCCAATGATGAATTTGCCGATGACACCCAGTTCCTGCTGGAAAATCTTGGTAAATCCGATGAAGAGATCATCAGTTCTTTCGGTGCCCAACAAGCGGAGCAGTAATTCATGTCCAGGAGAGAACAATTGGTAAAAAAGCTGACGGCTCTTTTTGAGCGAATTCGGGACTGGGTAGTAACCAATCCCCTGTTGGTATTAATTCTGGACTGGGCCAAAACACACTCTCTGCCCGGCTTTTTTAAGGTTCCTCTCTATGATGTGGCCGTTTTTGTACTGCGGGAGGCCCGACGTTTTTCTCTATCGATCCGGGCCAATTCCATTGCCTTCAGTTTCTTTATTTCTCTCTTCCCCGCCATATTGGCGCTTTTTACGCTGCTTCCTTATTTTAGTAGTGTGATCTACTCTTTCCTGCCGGGTGAAGACGACTATGTCAACATCCTGGTGGAAGAGATCAACCAGATCATTCCCGGAATTGATGTCAGTATTACCAATCAGCAGGAACTGGAAGGTTCTCTGGAAGACAATATATTCACCCAAACCATAAGAGATATCATTGAGCGCCCCCGTTCCGGCCTGTTATCACTTGGCTTTATCCTGGCCATTATCTTCGCCTCCAACGGCATGTTGGCCATGATGCAGGGGTTCGAGAAATCATATGATCGAACGTTCAAAAAGCGAAGTGATTTCCGAAAACGCATGATCGCGGTGGGGCTCACCTTCGTACTGGGCTCTCTGCTGATCGCTTCTGTCCTGCTGATCATCCTGGGTAACCTCATCATCAACTGGGTAGACAGCTATATCAACTTTGACAGTTTTGTCCACACTTCGCTCTCGATATTGCGTTGGACGGTATTCATATTGTTGTTCTATACCGGGATCTCCATGATCTATCGCTACGGCGCCCCCACTAAACGACGTTTCAGTTTCTTTTCTCCGGGTACAACCTTGGCTACTACGCTTTCGATCCTATCGTCGGTCCTTTTTTCCTTTTATATTGAGAATTTCAGTCAGTACAACCGGCTGTACGGCTCCATCGGTACGGTGATCATCCTGTTATTGTGGTTGCAGATCAACGCCTTCACCCTGCTGATCGGTTTCGAGCTCAATGCCAGTATTGCCATAAACCGGGATCTGAAAGAGATCAAGGACGACGAAGACTGATCACGGTGTCGCGAACTGACTATATTAGATAGCGCCAACTTACACTTAAGCGTAAAATACAGCGTTAAAAATGGGGATCTATGTACAGGACAAAACTTTTCTCCATGGCCAACCCGCGCCTTTAATTCCTAAAGGAGCCAGCTCGCGGGTGGATTTCCCTTCAGGGTTAGGGCGCGCGAGGGCAAAATCCTGGCAACTTTAATTTTTTGTCCTGTACATAGGAATGGGATTTAACGTTTAATTTTTCCAGAAATGATCGCAATTGTACAACGAACTGTTCTCTTTTGCCTGCTCTTTGTCATTACGCTGGGTCTCTATGCCCAGAAATACAGTAACGAATTCCTGTCCATCGGCGTCGGTGCCAAAGCCCAGGCGCTGGGTGGAGCGGTGGTTGCCGGTGTAAATGATGTCACGGCGGGTGCCTGGAATCCGGCCGGTCTGGCCGCTATACGTCAGGATCAGGGACTGCAACTGGGTGCCATGCACGCGGAATGGTTTGCGGGGGTGGGCAAGTTTGATTTTATTGGGCTGAGTCTGCCCATGCGTTCGGATGATCGCCGCATCGGTCTTTCCCTGATCCGATTCGGTATCGACGGTATTCCCAATACGCTCAGCCTGTATGAGGACGACGGCACCGTCAACTTTGACAACGTCACTGAATTCTCTGCGGCCGATTACGCATTTATCGGCACTTATGCCCGGCGGGTCAACAAAGGTACCCGACAGTTGCTTTACGGCGGTAATCTAAAAGTAGTGCATCGCCGTATCGGTCCCTTTGCCAATTCCTGGGGGTTCGGTGCCGATATCGGGCTGCAATACCACACCGGTAAATGGCAGTTCGGAGTACTCGCCAAAGATATTACTACCACATTTAATGCCTGGTCATTTTCTTTTACGGAGGATGAGAAAGAAGTACTGGCCCTGACGAATAATGAGATCCCGATAAACAGTATAGAGATTACCCGCCCGCAACTGATCCTGGGCGGCGCTTATCGGCTCGACTTCGGCAAATCGGGACTGCGCCCCGAACTGAATCTGGTGATCACCACGGATGGTAAACGCAACACCCTGATCTCTGCTGATCCCTTCAGCATCGATCCGGCTTTTGGTTTGGAATATGATTACAAGGGGGTTGTATTTCTGCGGGGTGGATTAAGTCAGTTCCAGCAGGAACTCGATCTCGATGGCATGGAGCAAATGACCATGCGCCCCAGTCTGGGTGTCGGTCTGCTGATCTCGCGCCTATCCATAGATTATGCCTTTTCTGATATCGGCGATCAGGAAAGCCGCTTTTCCCACATTATATCTTTGCGACTGGACATTGTGCCGCGAGAATAAATTTTTCCCGACAGGCCGTTAGACCGGAATCTTTCGGATATTTGCTTTACATATCCATACAATAAGGCATCAAATCTCATTTTTATTCCAAACATTTCGCAATAATATTTGCGCTACCCGCGTTTAAGCAAAAAAAATGATATAGGCTAGAATTAAATGCCTCACTCTGGGTACTCTACCTCTCGCAAAAACACACTTATTAAGACATAAGGCTTTTACCGGCCTTTCCTTTACAGATCTATACTTTCTTATCGCTATCAAATATTGTGGTTTTCAGTTAAAGGGTTGATCCTGGTCGTAGCAAACCTTGCATTCAATCATATATCCGGATATCAGCAGTTGCTGTTCATCTGGCCTGTTTTATCCAGAGGCCACAACAAGTACCAATCGCTGGCACTCATCTATCTACTCAATCTACCATGATCGGCCACAATGGTCGTCTTTGCAGCTATAATATTTTGCCCTCAGTCGTTATGCATTTTCATCGCCCGCGTCCAAATTGGCCACTGCGGTGTATTAATCGTTGACAACCTTACATGTCACCATAAATTTAACAATCGAAACCTTTAAGTACAGTCCTTATGAATACCACTTAAACAGTCGAACTCACTCAACTAAAAAATCCATTTCATCATCCCACCGGTATATCCATCTGAAAACCAGGCAGAATGCTGCCACCGTTTCAACCGGATGCCGGAACTGCAGAAATTTATGAATGCTGACACCTTAAAACCTCAACTGGCCCACCTGGTCGGCCATTTGGAAGCATCAGGAAAACAGAAACTAAACAAGCTGCAACAGGCGCTCGCAGAACAGCTGATCCACCAGGATCTGTCGGAAATGCTCCCCGAAAGTCTTTCCTTTGAAAATGCAGATGTATTTTCCTACTTAAACGTACCACTGGACACCAAAGAGCGCCTCGGCAAAGTCCTCAAAAAAGCAGAAAAGAAAGCAGAAAAAGACTTACCTGAATTTAGGGTTTTCCGGCGGGAGACGCCTCTGGTCACCGATTTCGGCCGGGGCGGCAGCCCCGAATGGGCACGGGGCGCACAACCGCACCATTCACTTGGTCCCTACCTCGGCAGTGACGGTCGGCAGTTCTGGTTTGATTTTTATCCGATCGTGAAGATTGTCTCCATCTATCTGGGCAATAGCAATATACCTGCACTGCTTTTCCCAATAGATGAAAAGAAACTCCTCTCCACCATTAACAAGCCGACACGCGGAAAAAAACAACAGATCAACCTGAGTACCGGCAGTTTTTATCTGTATGCGCCCCTTTTCGACCAGCAGGCACCATCCGATCAATATGTGGGTTTACAGATCAAGGGAGGTAAACTGGACATCGAAGGCAGCCTCCAGAATGATCATGGTATCTTGCGCTTGCAGGGTCGCTCCAAACTGAATTTCCAACTCGATCTTGAGGAAGAAGGCTCCACCAAAGGCAATGCCAAGAAGGCTAAAACGGGAAGCGATTTTCTCGCAGCCAAGCTTCAGTTGCCGAATACCTTTGTGTTTTCGGTTACCGTCCAGGGACTTCAGATCACCAAGCTGAGCAATGCTTACTGGAATCTCTATGGGGAAGAGAACAAATTCAGCTGGAATAAAAATAAACCCAGCTACTACGATACGGAGCTTAATCAGGTAATGATCCCCATGATACCGGGAAAGGAGGATGTGGGTATCAAAAAAAGCCAGTCGCCATTTTGCCAGTTGAGCGGCAGTGCGAAGATCAGCCGGGCCGCTTGGACTTTACCTGCCTCAGCAATTGATCCCCAACAGCCTACGGCAGCTACCGGTAACGGAGGTATTGCGGTAAAAGCCAAGAAAGGACTGGAAGCCCAGTGGAACAACCTAAAAGAAGGCCCCATTGCTTTATCGTCCCCCTGGATCTTCCTTAATTTCCAACAATTGGGACTAAAAGATCCGGCAGCCGGAAATATTTATGCTCACCAGGATTATGACCTGTGGCCGGAAGGGGTAGATGATGAATTTTCTACTTTACATCTGCAGTATACCAATTCCTTTGAATGGTGGTATGTGGCTAATGCCGATCAGGAATTGATGGGGCTGATCGCCGATACGGAGCTAAAAGCCGACCGACCGGTGCAGGTAGACGGACAACCGCTGGAGGTACGCACTAAAAGCTCCCTCGTACTGCTGGGATATAACGAGCAGGAAGAAGCGATTGCTGTTTATGACGACAATATCCTTTTTGACAACTACCAGCCCAATGACCCCAGTACTTTGCCGGAGCCAATCGGCATCGCCATTCGAAACGCAATGTTCACCACCACGCCGGTGAACGGTTTCTTTCTGTTCGGTAAGATCACCAAAGATACCAATCTGATACACGAGGGGAATATTCTACTTAGTTTGGGGCTGTATTATTATCTGCCCACACTCCCCCACCCTTACGCGGCCAATCTCGGAGCCTTCGAACGGCTTCTGCCACCGGTGGATGACCGCGCCACACTGGCCGGCCAGAGTAATTATCGGGCTCAGGTCACTCAAATACTCATCGCTCAGGTCAAATGGCTGGACAAGGACATAGAAACCAACTTTTTACTGGCGCCTTTACCTTCGGGTGGTTTTCAGTTGCCGTCTGCGGAGGCAGTTGACCGGCCGGTAACTGACAATCAGGTAACTCCGGTAGGAAATACACTTACGGCCTTTGCCAATAACTTCTCCGGGGCTACTGTGGAGTCACATGCTACTTCGTCGGCCGCCCGGGGCAAAAAAGTAAGTAATGAGCCCGTCTGGGACGACTATTTCAATGTACTGACCAATGAGACTTTTGCACTCCTTGATGTGTCTACTCAGGCGGATCTGATGGGCGTAAGTTTCAATTATATAGGTGATGAAACCCATCTTTTCATGACCACCTACGATGTGGCCGAAGATGGGGAGAATGCCGCCATTTTGCAGATCAAAGGGCTTGATCTGAGCACCCAGGCTCGCTATGCTCGTGGATTTACCGTGCCGCAGATCTCCTGGGAGCCCCTGTTCAACCTAACGCCACCGGCACCTGGCTTCGATGACCCGCCCATCACCTGGAATTTATATCCGAACGATGGCGGTCCCACGAGATTCGGCACTACCGGTACCGAATTGGTCCCATTGGAACCTGTACCCGTTTTTGAACATCTGGTCGATTCATTCCACGATACTAAAAAACCAAACAGTGCTACCTGGGCACTTTTCGCACTGCCTTTCGGCATGAAAGCCTTTGCCGTTTTACAACGCTCGAACGGGCAGATCAAATCAGGAACGGACCTGCAACTGATCCAACCCCTTTTCCCCAATGATCTGCGGGGCGGCCTGCAATTGCAAACACTGGCCGGCCAGCCGCCCAATCAGGGCGAAGACAATGTATTCCGGGGTGGTACTTTTCAGCTCAATAATGTATTGAACGCATTGGGAGCCGAGACCTTCACCTCTACCCTCGGCCAATTGGTCTCCGACATCTTCAACCGGGAATTTTTCCTCGATCCCTTTCAGGGTATCCGCGACCGCGGCGTCCCCCTGAAGCGCATCGACTTTTCCGGTTATGGTGCCAGTACCATGAGTGACTGGCGCAATAAAAATGCTATGATCGCCCAGACCAGCCAGGCGATGTTCAATGTATTCAAAGGACGTACAGCACACGAAGTGATCCAGGTACGCAGTCTGATCTATCCCTGGGGTATTCACGTAGTACGTACCATCACGATCTTCCGGGTCAGTACCGGATTCGTCTATCGTTTTGACAGCGGCTGGCAGGCGGAAAGTGATGGACTGTTCGATTTCTCCTACCGCGTACCGATCGAAGATTTTAATGATGCGGTACCCAATGCGGTCGATCCGCGGGAAAGCCCTTATGAGATCCATCCGGGTATCATTCGTGGACTGTTCAAGATCCGTGAGATCGTCGATACGGATGATATCCTGCCTTTTGAGACCACCTGGTTTAAAAACCCTGCCGGGGCGCATGCGCTCGACCGGACCTTTATCAACGAAAACAAAGCCGAAGAGCCGGTTACAGCGCCCATGTCGGTTGATGTTAAGCTGTCACCGGTCTATTTCAATGCAGACGTGGAGATTGCCGGGCTGGCCCAGGGCGGTAATAACGGCCGGGTAGTTTCGAAAAAGATCCTGGGCTTTGTACAGATCGCACCGGCGGCCCAGCCCCTGTCACCGGTCTTATTCCGCGATCTGTTGAACTACCAGTTCGGGGCTATTGGCGGCAATCTGGATTGTACCATTGCAATGGCTGAGACCAAACAACTGATGCGGATCAACCGCTTTGAAATGAGCCCCTCGGTCAAAGCGGCAAACAACGTCAACGATCCCATCTTTACCGCAGTTGCCCGTGGTTCGGTCGTGCTTCCCAAGGATGGCTCCTGGAGCATGGTACAGCATGCGGAAGGCTCCGGGGAAGTAAGCCCGCTACCGGAGAGCTTAAGTCTTCCGGTCATTCGCATCGGTAAGATGAACGCAGTAAGTGATACCGACAGTGAGGGCAATACCTATTACGAAATGAAATTGCCGTCGATCAACACCAATGCGCAGTGGCGAGTGGCCAATGCTGTCGACTTGCTCCGTCCTCCCCAAACCGATACGATCAATTTCGGCTTTTTACAAAATACCGGTACCCAAAAGGCATTGTTCAGGTTACCAGCGTTCCAAAGGGGCGTTGCCAGCCTGATCAGCGAAATACCCGATTTCGCCGATGGTTATCGCCTGGTCAATTCTACGGGTATTTTCCCAAACATCCAGGATGCGATCTCCATGCCCCTTGGCGGTTCGGCAATCGATATCATGGAAGAAGGTTTCCAACTGGTGCAGGGGGCCATTCCCAAAGAGATCGAAGTACCGCTGCCCAGCGATCCTCTGGTAATTGTAGATGAGGAGCCCTATCTGAAGATCTATATTGAGTACAAAGACGACAGTTCCAACGGGAAACTGAGTTTCGGACTGGATGCCCTCAATGCCGATACCGGCAAGAAATGGCTATCCAAAATGGATAACATCCGGATGGTAGTGGACCTGGGTCCTATCAAACGGATGATGATCGTCAGCGGTAAATTCGATGCGGAAAAAGGTGCAGAGCCCGGTTTTGTAAAACCGGTGGTTAAGTTCAACGAAACCTATCTGCAGCCGATCATCGACCTCCTGACCA
>JAGQXH010000158.1 GCA_020436695.1 Lewinella sp.
CCCGCATGAATATGTTTATGCATGGCATAGAAGAATTCAGCATAGTCCGGGGCGATACGCTGGCCCGGCCCGCTTTCCTGCACCACGACGAACTAAAACAATTCAACGTAATACTTGCCAACCCACCCTATTCCATTAAAGCCTGGGACCGCAAGAGCTTTGAAAACGACCCCTATGGCCGCAATATTTGGGGCACACCGCCGCAGGGATGTGCGGATTATGCGTTTCAGCAGCATATACAAAAAAGCCTGGATGAAAAAAACGGACGCTCCATTACCCTGTGGCCGCACGGCATTTTATTCCGGGATGCGGAAGCGGATATGCGGCGGAAAATGATTGAGCAGGATTTAGTGGAATGTGTGATCGGATTGGGGCCTAATTTGTTTTACAACTCGCCGATGGAGGCTTGTTTGTTGATTACAACTACGAATAAAGCAGCGCAGAAAAAAGGGAAAATACTATTTATCAATGCGGTGAAAGAGGTGAAGCAGGAAAAGAATATTGCTTATTTGGAGCAATTTCACATAGATAAGATTCACGGTGCTTATGAAGCTAACAAAGACATACCGGTCTTTTGCAAGGTCGTTGATATAGATGAAATTCTAAATAATCAAGCAAGTTTAAACCTGCCACTTTATGTGAGTAATGTTGATAGTAGTACCGATAAAATCACCTTAAAAGAGGCCATAGCTGCGTGGGAGGGATCTTCAGTTGACTTGAAGAAAAGCATGAATGATTTATTTCAAATATTGACCTAGATATGGCAAATGAAAAAGAATTAAATCTGGAGCATTTGGATAAATCAGGCTGGCAAACTTACCGCTTTGAACAAATCGCTAAAAGCATTTCTGAACGGGTTGACCCGAATAATACTGATCTGAAAATTTATGTTGGCCTGGAACATTTGGATGCTGAAACCATACATATCAAAAGGTTTGGAACGCCAGATGATGTCGAGGGACAAAAACTTAGATGCTACCCTGGCGATGTAATTTTTGGTAAAAGAAGAGCATACCAGCGAAAAGCTGCGCTTGTGGATTTTGATGGTTTTTGTTCTGCACATTCCATGGTTTTAAGGGCCAATCCAAATGTTATTGACCCACGACTATTCCCATTCTTTTTGCACTCGGATACTTTTATGCACCGGGCCATAGATATTTCGGTAGGCTCACTATCTCCTACCATAAATTGGGGAACTTTAAAAACTCAAGAATTCCTCCTCCCCCCCAAAGACCAACAAGCGCAACTGGCGGAACTGCTTTGGGCGATGGATGAGGTGGTGGAGCGGGAGGTGAGGATGTTGGAGAAGTTATCGGTGAATAAAAAATCAATTTTTAAAAATTCACTGTACAACGTTTCAGAATTCAATGATAGATTTTTTGGAAAGCACCAAAGTATTTTCAATGTAAAAAAATTAGGAAGTTTATTAACTGAAATTCAATACGGTATTTCTGAGAGCCTTGATAATCAAGGCGAGATACCCGTATTAAGAATGAATAATTTACAAAATGGGAAACTCCTTCTTCAAGATCTTAAATTTACATCCCCTGGAAACGGAGCCCTAGATAGATTCATACTGAATAGAGGAGACGTCTTGTTTAATCGTACAAACAGCTATGATCTTGTTGGAAAGGTAAGTTTGTTTAACGAAAAAGGAGTGTACAGCTTTGCGTCATATCTGATAAGACTTAAGGCAGACACTGATCGACTTGACCCTCGATTTTTGAATTTTTATTTGAACACTGCAATTGGTTTGGCAAAAATTAGGAAATACAGAACACCCGGTGTAAGCCAGAGTAACATTAATGCCCAGAATATTAAAAACGTTCCTATTCCACTACCCTCAGTAGAAAAACAAAAAGAGATCATGGATAAAATCGATTCGATAGAAGAAAATGAAACTCTTTATGAGAAAAAAATCTTAACCTCCAAATCCCTCCAAAAATCCCTAATCAACCAAATCTTCTAAAGTTCAATTTGTTATTACGGAAAATAATCTATCTTAGGTGCTGGCTTTCAGCGGAGTAGCAGGATATATGATCCGCAGGCATTTTTTAAAGCAAAGCCGACCAAAAATAGACTTGTTTTAATTGTTGAAAATTAAAACATTTAATTTATTTTGTGATGCAGACTGAATCCCAAGAGATTAAGAACTTGATCAGTAAAAATAAGTGGGATAAGGCTATAGCGGCTTTATTCACCTATGATGAGAACTTTCATTATAAGATGAAAGGAGCATTAGATCTTGTAAATAAGGACTATATGAACAACAAGATCAGCCTTTCAGATAAAAATCAAACTCTTTCTTTGTTAACGGATCGCATTTTCTTATTTCTAGATAAGTATGATGCAAGCCAAATAAGTAACTCTCCAAAAACACAGGATATCCACGTTGATCATCTAGATTCACTCATTGAAATCCAGGATAACTTCGTCCGGAAAATGGAACAATGCCTTATGGACAAAAAGTATATACCTACTAACGGTAAGTATTCTCGAGTTGCATTACTTACCTATTATCTATTGGAAGAAATTACAAAAATGACAGAACTATTCCAGAAAGAATTGGAAAGTTTTAATAGTGAAAAGATGGGAGCTAAAGAAAAACTGTTGAATGAAATAGCTTCTGCCAGTAAGGAATTGGAAAAATTTGAGGCTACTTTGCATCAAGCATATTTAAAAGAAGATCTGATTACAGAGATCGTTTGCGATTGCATACAGCAATGTACAAAGTTGCGAAAGGAAATAATTCAAGCTTTTACAAAATCCTCAAAATTGGATCTTGAAGTAGCACGTTGTGAGGTCTACTTTAATCGCCTTGAGCAGCAATTGAAGGAAAAGATGGAAGTAGCTGTCAAATTGAAGTTCTCGGATAGTTAAAATCCGTAAAAACAAGCGTTTTTTGATCATCATTACTAAACTAAACATTGATTATTAGATAAGATCAGAAGATTAATTGAGTTTCACTAATTAGGAACTCAATGCCAGAAGATGCTGACAGCAGGACAAATAAGAGATTATGTCAATATTGTATCTTCCTCCACGGCTGAGAAAGATAAAGCTATGCTTTTGAATATTGGTATGGACTTATTAGGGATCTCGATAAATCGATTGGATGAAAATTATGTTACATGGTTAAATGAATTGATGGACAAATTTTATAGTAAGTATGTATTAAAAGGTTCTAATCTGGATGTCACATCTGTACAGTTATGGATTGATGCAAGATCTGAATGGATGGGGTTGTTTACAAACTTAGAAAATGAACGGATTGGTTCTAAGCATTTTAAAAAGGCTATGAAATTAGGGCTAGCCGTTCGAAGCCTGGCGTATACAATTCAACAATTGGTTCTTCCTATTCTGGCTATACAGGGATTACCTGAACTTCTAGAAAAGGGATTATGATTTTTAGTGATTACTGATTAGTATGTGATTTTTTCGTTAAAATGTAGGAATGGATTCTCCGTTTTCCTGTTTTTAATACTATTATGGATTTGTATTGCGTGAAAAAATCACATAACTTGCAACAAACAAGCTTATAACCCATGCTCATCCGCTTCGTCGTTTCCAACTACCTTTCCTTCGCAGAAGAAGTCGAATTCAATACCCTCACCGGTTCGCCCCGGCGAATGAAGGAGCACATCTATCATTTCGAGGAATTGGAGTTGCTTAAAGTAGGCGCTATTTACGGGCCGAATGGGGCGGGAAAATCCAATTTGGTGAAAGCTCTCCGGCTGTTACATCGTATCGTCACGGAAGATAACTGGTTGGCCCAAGAACCAGTTCCTACCTTTCGGTTATCGCCCGAATACGAAAATTTACCCACCAGTTTTGAAGTAGAATTTGTCATAGCGCAGGAATCTTACCATTACGGCATCACCGTGTTTCAGGGCAGTATTACGGAGGAATGGTTGTACAAAACCAACTTTGGCAAAACCGCCGAACTGATCTTTAATCGAACCACACAGCAAGGGCAGACCAAGATAGAAGTGAACGAGCGCTATTATCAATCGGATGAAGATCGGCTACGGGTGAAGCTCTACGAAGAAGAATTGTTGACTGATACCCAAACGTTTATCAAATTGATGTCTTTCGCGAAGCAAGGCTTTCCAGAGGTGAGGCGGACATTCGTCTGGTTTATGGAAAGGTTGATGGTTGTTTTTCCAAATTCAAAACCATACGGCTTTGTGGCCATGTTTAGCGGTTCTTTAGCCTTCCAGCGATTTGCTAACGACTTTTTAGCTTCCTTACAGACAGGAGTGCAGGAATTGGCCACTGAAACCATTGATATCGATCAGTATTTTGGTGAAGATGATAAAGAGCAGGTAGAAAAAGCAAAGGCATTTTTGAAGAATAATAATGGTTTTTTACACATTCCTTCGGAGGCGAACGATGCCATTGTAGTAAAGGAACATGGTAAAGTAGTGGTAAAGCGATTGATGGCCAAACATGGAGATGAGCATGGGAATTTGTACACCTTTTTACTGAACGAAGAATCAGCCGGCACTCAGCGGATATTAGATTTTATCCCAGTCTTTTTTCATGTCATTTACGATCAGGCCACGGCGATCATCGATGAGATCGATCAGAGCATTCATCCGGCCTTACTCAAAAAGTTGGTCAGCAAGTTTGTGAAAGATCCCAACACCAAAGGTCAGTTCATTTTTACTACCCATGAGTCCAACTTACTGGATCAGGACGTATTCCGCCAGGATGAGATCTGGTTTGCCGAAAAGCAAAAAAACGGTGCCACCAGCCTTTATCCGCTCAGTGAGTTTGATGTTCGATTTGATCTGAATCTGCAAAAAGGTTACCTCAACGGTCGCTTCGGAGCTATCCCATTCTTAGGGAATTTAAAAGATCTAAATTGGGAGCAGTATGCCGAGGAAGAACAGAGCGTATAAGAAGGGCGAACTGCACCAACAAATACAGGGTGGCTATCATCCTGATAAAATTTGTCTACTTTTGGATACGGCGAGTAAGCATGCGGCAAATGCCGATCAAAATGCAACCGGATATTATCCGGACCGTATGATAACTAAGGTATATTATCTGGCGGAACAACTACTTCAGGTTTTAGGAAATAATTGGCGGTGAATATCACCACAGATTTTCTCAGATTAGCACAGATTGATTTTAGAACTCAATAAAAAATCTGTGAAAATCCGTGCTATCTGTGGTGGATAAAAGAAATCTGTAGTTAGCTATCCAGTAAATTTAAATCCGCTCTAATCCCAGCCCATGGCCTTTACCGAATTAAATAGTGTAGAACATTATATCATCCACCAACTCAGTGGGGTGAATCTGAATGACAAAGCCGTCAGTGAGCCCCTTGTGAAATATGCTTCCCGGTGGACCTACAACACGCCGCAGGAACTCAACCGGGGCGTCAATGAAGTGCTGGTCGAGTCGGAGTTACATGCAGCCTTGATCCGTCTCAATCCCGCCATTGCTCAACAACCTGCCCTGGCCGATGAAGTAATCTACAAGTTACGGGCTATTCTCATTTCTGTTAACCAGGTAGGTTTGGTCAAAGCCAATGAAGAATTCTTTAAGTGGATGACAGGGGAAAAGACGATGCCCTTTGGCAAGAACAATCGTCATGTCCCGGTCCGGCTGATCGATTTTGAGGATCACGCAAATAACTGCTACTTCATTACTCATCAATTCCGCATTCACCACCGCGAAACCAAGATTCCCGACATTGTACTGCTCATCAACGGCATTCCGGTAGTGATCGGAGAAGCCAAGACGCCGATCCGGCCTTCCATTAGCTGGCTCGATGGGGCGCATGAGATCCATGAGATCTACGAAAATAGCGTACCTGCCCTGTTTGTGCCTAATATCTTGTCCTTTGCTACGGAAGGCAAGGAATTGTTTTATGGAGCGATCCGCACACCGCTGGAGTTTTGGTCGCCCTGGCGGATCGAGGGAGATGAGGATGCACTGGCCAAACAATTGGGACTTTCGGAAGTAGGCCGAGAACTGTCTGACTTACTACATCCCGCCCGCCTGCTGGATATCCTGCAAAACTTTTCGCTATTCACTACTAATAAAAAGAAACAGCGCATCAAGGTCATCTGCCGCTTTCAGCAGTACGAAGGGGCCAATAAGATTGTGGAGCGGGTCAAGGACGGACAGATCAAAAAGGGCCTGATCTGGCATTTTCAGGGTTCCGGCAAGTCTTTGCTGATGGTTTTTGCGGCCCAGAAACTGCGGAAGTCGGCAGAACTGAAGAGCCCCACGGTCATCGTCCTGGTGGACCGCACCGACCTCGATACACAAATCAGCGGTACTTTCAACGCGGCGGACATTCCCAATGTAGAAACGACCGATAGCATCAGTGAGCTCCAACAATTGTTGGAACGAGATACCCGCAAGATCATTATCTCGATGATCCATAAATTCCGGGATGCCAGGCCCAATATGAATACCCGGGAAAACATCATCGTCCTGGTTGACGAAGCACACCGTACCCAGGAAGGAGATCTGGGACGGCAGATGCGAGCCGCGCTGCCGAATGCCTTCCTGTTTGGCTTGACCGGTACGCCGGTCAATAAAGCGGATAAGAATACCTTTTGGGCTTTTGGTTCCGAAGCGGATACCGAAGGCTATATGTCCCGCTATACTTTCCATGATTCCATCCGGGATAATGCCACCTTACCGCTGCACTTTGAGCCGCGCCTGGTGGATATACATGTCGATAAAGAAACCATTGACCAGGCTTTTGCTGAATTCAAGGAAAGTGCCGCTCTCACGGATGAAGAGGCCGACGCCCTTAACCGGAAATCGGCAAAAATGGCCGCCTTTCTCAAGGCTCCGGAGCGGGTAGCCAAAATTGTGGAAGACATTGCGGCTCATTTTAAGGAAAAGGTGGAGCCGCATGGATTTAAGGCCATGATCGTCACGCCCGACCGGCATGCTTGTGTTCAATACAAGGCTGAGTTAGACAAATATTTTCCGGAAGAAGCCAGTGCCGTAGTGATCTCTACTACGGCTAATGATAAGCCGGAATTCAAGCAAAAATGGGGGATAGATAAAAGTCAGCAGGAAAAGATCACCGAAGCTTTCAATGATGCCGGCTCAGAGCTGCAGTTCATCATCGTGACCGCAAAATTACTGACCGGCTTTGATGCGCCTATTCTGCAAACGATGTACCTGGACAAATCCTTGAAAGACCACACCTTACTACAGGCAGTTTGCCGCACCAACCGTTTGTTTCCCAAAAAATTCTTTGGCCGGATCGTAGATTATTTCGGCGTTTTTGACGATGCGGCCAAGGCTTTGCAGTTTGATGAAGAAAGCATTCAGCGGGTCATCTCCAATCTGTCGGAACTGCGCGACAAATTGCCCCAGGCGATGCACGATGCACTCAGCCATTTTGAGGGAGTTGATCGCAGCATTGAAGGCTTCGAGGGACTGGAAGCAGCCCAGGATGCCATCAATACCGATGAAAGGAAGGATGCCTTTGCGAAAGATTACAAATTCCTGTCAAAAATATGGGAATCGCTTTCTCCAGACCGCATGCTGGATTTGTACAATGCGGATTATAAATGGTTGTCGCAGGTCTTTGAATCGGTTCGCCCCGCTTCGGATAATATCGGTAAGCTATTGTGGTTTTCGCTTGGGGCGCAGACTACAGCATTAATCCATGAAAATATTCACGTTGGAGAAGTGCACCAGCTAGATGAATTTGTGTTGGACGCGGATGTGATCGAAGACATTTTCAATAATCCTGATCCCCGAAAGACTAAACAATTAGAAAAGATCTTAATTAAGCGCTTTAAAAAGCATGCTGGTAACCTCCGATTTGTTAAGCTCAGTGAGCGCCTGGAGGCACTGCGGGATAAAGCGGAACGGGGATTAATCACTTCGATAGAATTTGTCAAGGAACTCTGCAAATTAGCTAAAGAAACAGTGCAGGCGGAAAAAGAATTGGAGGAGGAAATGCAGGAAAAAACACCGGTGGCAGCGCTTACGGAATTGTTTTTGGAATTGAAGACTGATCAAACTCCGGCCGTTGTAGAACGGATTGTGGCGGATATCGACGCTATCGTACGGGTAGTGCGATTCCCCGGTTGGCAAACTACCAGTTCCGGCGAACGGGAGATCCAAAAACAACTTCGCAAGATTTTGTGGACAAAATATCAGATTAAGGATCAACGGCTTTTTGAACGGGCTTATGGGTATATTAAGGAGTATTATTGATTAACTTTTGTTGAAAACGGGATTTTGGTATTCCTTTTGATATCCGTAACGAACATCAACAATTCTATAGCCCGGAATTTACTAATCTGATAACCAAAAAAAGAGGCAATTTTTGCATGTAAACTTTGGATGCGGACGTCTTGGCCGACATTTCCTATCGCCTCAAGATAAGCCAGATAATTATCAGCCTTGTTCAATCGGTAATGGTGCGGTTCCATTCCCGTGGCATAGCGGAAAGTTCTGCTGTCCCATATGGCATATTTATTGGGTTGGATGAAATGTAGCAACTTCGATACGCCAACCATGGAGTTGTTAATTAATTTTGACAAGGAATCCAACTCATTCGCTGTTAATTCACGTCCTCGTCTGGCATCATTCAATATTTCAAGTATCTCTGAGAAATGAGTTAGATCCAATTTTAATACAGTGGGCATCCACCCATAGGTAAAATGGGTGCAAATGATCAAATGATGTTTTTCGATTCGATCCAACTCCTTGAAATATCTAATAAACTCTGGATAAGACTGATGGTAGGAGTTTTTTTTGTCGATCGTAAAAGTTTCTACATCAATTAATAAATTTTCAATGGTCAGGTACGGGAATTCCATGATCGAGCATTTCCATGATCAAATATCACTTATCAATATTGAAGATCCATATTACCTGCCATTTCGTTTATTCTTTTTTCCTATCAACCCGGACCTCACTCTCCTCCAACAACACACAAACCGGTACCCGCAACAGATCCGCAATCTCAAACAAAGTCTCCAGATGCGGCTGTTGGATGTTGCGGTTCCAGCGGGAAATGGTGACAGGGTCCTTGCCCAACTTTTGAGCTAACCATTTGCCGGTGCGCTTCTGCTGCTTCAGCACAAGTTTTATCCTATTGTATTTTTTAATTGTCATTCCACGTTAATTGCACTCAAATTATTCAAACTGAAGCGCAAAAACTAAAATGAGTCATTTTTCGACTATTATTTTTTGATTATTAACTAATGGCGACTATATTTGTCTATAAGTTATAAACACCTAAAAACGCACTCTGATGTCAAACACTACCGCAATCGGCGGGAGGCATGCGCCTTCGCTGCTCTCTATTCTGCTATTATTCCTAATAGCCGGACTGCTATTGTACTGGCAAATCACGACTACCAAAACTACTACCGATCCACTGGTACAACAGCTGTCCCAAACCACCGGTATCGAAGCGCCGGATGCGATATTTCAGGAAGCCATTCAACTTGCGACCAAAAATCTGGCCGAAGAATTGGGTATCCAACTGGAAAACTACGACCTTACTATGGAGGAGTATGAAGCGCTGCTGGCGATGGCGATGGAGCGGTTTGGATTCTGTGAACAGTACAGATTATATCCGATGGCTAGCGGTCTTTATCCCTGTTATTCTTGTGTTGCTCTACCCTCGATCCAACTTAATAGAGGACAGACTTACAAAATCGGACAGACTTGCTTTGAAGAAAAAGGTCGTTATGGGGCAAGTTTGTCTAAGCACGACCTGTTTTACTTGAAAGAATTCGAAGGGACTATTTTTGAAGTATTAGTTGCTGAAAAAGTAAAACTACTTTTGTTTCGTTATAGCAATGAGCGCAAAACAATTATTAAAGCCAATAACTTATCCGATGCAGAGCTGCAACTGCCTCCGGGTAACAAAATCTTAAGATAAAATGAGTGGTATTTCGGCTTTCGCAGATAAAAGTACCGAACAAGCTACGCTAAAGATATGTGATCTATTGGAAGAGATCGAACGTCCCGAAGGAGTTCGGATGACTGTTAATAATCTCAGTAATGCGGAAAGCGGTGTGCTTCGTACTAAAGATGAAAATCCAGTTATCGACATCTCCCTGGCCCACTGCTTCACCCTTGAAGACGTCGTACGGGAATTGATCAAACTAGTAGCCGAAAAGAAATAGAGGCAGCTACTGTATACGCTATAACATGAGCTTTTCACTGGAAAAATTTGAGGCCAGGCTACCTAAGGACATTGTTAAAAAAGGGCATGCCTATTTTACCGGATTCCTGGTAGAGGACCTGACCCGGGACGGTGACCGCTGGCAGGCAGACGTATATGGAACCAGCAACTACACGGTTGATGTGGTGATAAAAGAAGGGGAAGTAGTGAGTTGGTTTTGTGATTGCCCCTATGATTGGGGGCCGATCTGCAAACACGTAACGGCCGTTTTTCTATGCAAAGAGCCGCCTGGCGCAAGTTGGAAATATTGGAAAAATGGTTTGCTGATAAAGACGCAAGGGCTTATTTACTGAGCAACCTGCACATGCCTGACTTTCGAAAAAAGGAGTTGGAAAATGCGCTACAGGAAAAGCGGTTGGCAGATGTGCGCCGGCTGGCGGAAGAAGGCATCGCACTGGATACGGAAAATGGATTTCGAGGACTGGCCCTGGAATGGGAAAAATGGTTGATCCGTTGGGCGGAAGCATCGGGAGATAAGACAGCGCTAATTGAACTGACGGAAAAAATGTTTCTCAACACCAGCGATATGGAATATTACAGGCAGGTGAAAGCAATGCTTCCCAGAGAGGAATTTGATTTAAGGATAGCAGCCTATCTTAAATATTTCAGCAGGTATGACGATCGTTTTGGTGGCTTCAATCACCAGTCTGCTGCCATCTTGGTAGAAGAGGGCCGACACGAAGCGCTAATACAAATGATCCTGAAATCTCCCCAGCTCAATGTCTTGGATCAATACCGGGAACTCCTTTCCAAAGATTATCGATTGGAATACCTTCAATGTTATGGAGCCGGTGTACGCAATAAAATGCAACACTCCGGCAATCGCGCCGCCTATCAGGATTGTTGCCGCTATCTGAACCTGATGATCAAGCTTGGTGGCCGGGAACCGGTGCGCCAAATCATTTCGGATTGGAAGGTGGAATATCCTCGTCGTCGAGCGATGATGGAGGAGTTGGCGGCGATAGAGATGTTATAAAGATGATTGACTTCTCTATATCCTTCAACTTATCATTGAGGAAGTGATACGGAATGGATTAATGGATTTACTTCCCAATACAAAACCGCCCAAAAATATTCCCCAGCAGATCATCCGTAGTGACCTGTCCGGTAATCTCACCAAGATAAGACAACGCCCGTCGAATATCCATAGCCACAAAATCGGAGGTGATACCCTGGTCCATGCCGGTGAGCACGTCAGTGAGACTGGTATAGGCTTTTTCTAGTGCTTCGAAGTGGCGGGCGTTGCTGATGATTTGGTTGTCCAGAGAGATTTTTTCTGATATGACGGCTTCGTAGAGCTCCTGTTTTAGAGCGTCGATGTTTTGTTTTTGCTTGGCAGATAGGAAGATAGCCCCACCCCGGCTCTCCCCTCGGGGGAGGGTGACGGTTGCAGCTTGATCATTTGTGGTTCTTTTTGTAAAG
Organism: Lewinella sp.; assembly: GCA_020436695.1. GTDB lineage: Bacteria > Bacteroidota > Bacteroidia > Chitinophagales > Saprospiraceae > Flavilitoribacter. The sequence goes on from JAGQXH010000158.1 coordinate 11,618, forward strand.
AGCGCTGCTTTAATTTCCTGTAGGACCTGAGGTAAATTATTCAGGATTTCTTCATTCTGAAAACGGAGAATATTGTAGCCATCTGCTTCCAATATTCTAGTTCGTTCCTGATCGCTGAGCTGTACCTCCGGCAGCTGATGGTGTCGACCATCCAATTCAATGATCAGTTTTTCACCAAGGCAGACAAAATCAGCAATAAAATGTCCAATGATATGCTGCCGTCTAAAAGTATATCCATCCAGCTTTTTGCCACGCAGAGCCTGCCACATGATCTCCTCTGCCGGCGTCTGATACTTCCTCATTTCCCGCGCATAAGCCTTCAATTGGTCATATCCTCGCGAATCCGCCGTCATCCATCTCGCCACCACCTCTCTACTCGGTGTGTGTCCCCCTCCCCCGTGGGGAGGGGTTAGGGGTGGGGCCAAATCCACCTTATTCCCCACCACAATCAAACCAACCCCTTCCCGCGATAATTTCGCTAGGTCCTTTTCCACTTCCTCTTCAGGCGTGTTCACCACATCATACACATAAACCAGCAGTGACGACTGCCGCACCTTCTCCAAAGTCTTTTCCACCCCAATCGCCTCAATCTGATCCTGGGCCTCCCGGATTCCCGCCGTGTCCACAATACGGAAAAGCACTCCGTTGATATTAAGCACCTCTTCAATGGTATCGCGGGTAGTACCGGCAATCTCGCTGACGATGGCGCGTTCCTCGTTGAGCAGGGCGTTGAGCAGCGTACTTTTGCCCGCATTGGGCCGCCCGGCGATCACCGTAGTAACGCCTTGTTTAATGGCATTACCCAGGCGAAAGGAATCCAGGAGGTGCCGGATGAGACGTTGTATCTTTTCTACTAACTGTCGCAATTCATCACGGTTGGCGAACTCCACATCTTCTTCCGAAAAATCCAGTTCCAGTTCGATGAGGCTGGTTTTTTTGCTGGCGCAGTTCGGCGATCTCTTCGGAGATACCGCCCCGCATTTGCTGTAAGGCCAGAGCATGTGATTGTTCCGAATCGGAGGCAATGAGATCGGCTACCGCTTCGGCCTGACTCAGGTCCATCCGGCCATTGAGGAAGGCCCGCAGGGTGAATTCTCCGCGTTGAGCGGTCCGGGCTCCCTTTTTGATGAATAGGCGGATCAACTCCTGGATGATATAGTTGGAACCATGGCAGGATACTTCTACCACATTCTCTCCGGTATAGGATCGGGGAGCGACAAAAACTGTCACTAGCACCTCATCCACGATACGTCCGGAGTCATCGCGTATGGTGCCGAAATGGGCGGTATGGCTCTCCTGCTTATTCAGATCTTTCCCATGAAATACCTGATCCACGATCGCAATGGCGTCCTTG
>JAGQXH010000159.1 GCA_020436695.1 Lewinella sp.
CCCTGCAGATGAATGCGGCGCAGGGTGGGGCTCTGACCTTCAGCGGCCATGATCGTGATCATCTGTTCGTTAATGAAGTTTTGCAGGATCAGATTGCCGTGCAAACCATTCAGCAAGATCAAGGTATCTCCGGCTTGTACGGGAGCTCCGGTATTTTTTGCAGTTAAAACCGGATTCGTTGGGTTATAGGGTGTTGTATATTGCCTGCTCTCGATCAATCCGGCCTGCACAACTGCCTCCAGCGCTGGCCAGGGAGAAGTTGGAGTGCCTGGATTATTAAGAGAGCCTGCAGAGGGATCCAGATAGAAGGTCGTGGCATGCAGGACTCTGCTAGCCGACAGGCTCAGGATCAAAAGTATAAGCAGTAGTAAGAGGGGGGGATGACGCATGGAAAAAGTCTTTTGTATTGTCTAATCCTAAGGTACTACGCCCTTAGTGAACGATCAACTTCTGTGGCGGATAATGATCCAGTCGGAGGAAATAGATCCCTTTGCTCCATCCGGATAGATTAATCATCGTCGCTGACTCCCTAAAAGGAACAGTTTGTAGCAGTTGCCCTGAGATGCTATATATATTAATGTGCTTAAGTTGTCCGGAATAATCATCGGTCATCAGATTAACCGAACTTTGGGCGGGATTGGGATATACCGTATACGTTAAAACCGAGACAGACTCCCGGCTGGAATTGAGCGTGGAATAGAAATATTTGTCCGATTTTATGAAGGATCGCTGCTGTGTTTTGAGATCTAATTCATTGAAGACGGTAGAATCGATTATATTATCTGCCAAATAAAATAGCTCTCTTTCTATCCTTGATGTTATTGTATCTCCGGCTGTATTGTAGCTTAGATATTCAATGCGGGTGTATAGGTCCTGATAATGAAAAATTGACTCAGTTCCATTTATTGTATCGGTTCCTTCAACACGCACTGAATTGTAATAAAGTGGACGATTTTGATCATCATAAAGGTAATAATAGATATAGTTGAGCATACCTTGCCGGTTGTATTCATCTACCTGAACCCGATTCCCCATCTCATCATAGTGGTACAGGGATGTGGTAAACGAATCCAGTGAGTGACGGATAGTACTAAAACGTGTGGTGTCGATCCCGTACTGTTTCTCCAAATTCATTCCAGTTGATTATATTTTGCAATATACAGGTGTCGTATTCCGGCCAACAGGAAATGGTAGATGCTACATTAGCATGGTAACGATAAGAGTGGATAGCCTCAATTAGAAAAGTGCCGCTGGAAGAATCGTACTGAAACTGTTGATCTATTCTAGGGCGGCCGAGCTCATCTTTCTCTATTACGATCGTTTTGGAAACCGGGCTTTCCAAAGAGGAATCAGCAAAATAGTAATGAATAGAATCTAGAGAATAAGTCTGTTGGCCAAAGATGGGAAGGCATAACCAGCTAAGGGCGGCTACCATCAGAGAGATATCGCGGGTCATAGGTCATCAGTTAATTAAGTCAGATTATAATGCTGAAATATAATAAAATAATCTAATTAATTTAATGAAAATGACCAATTAGGTAGGGGCTGATCTTGATCGTAGACTAATTCAAACCCATCATTTGCTCAAGACATGATGACAGACTGCCCATCTTTTGTTAGCTTTGAACAGCGATTTCAAAATATACCTGGCTGAGTAACATTTTGACCGTTAGCCAAATAGAGACTAAAAACCCACGTTGCCGATGAAAATCGATTTCCGGCAACTCAATGTAAATAACACCTAAAATGAAATCCTTCCCAGACAATTTTCTGCTGTTGCTTCTTACGCTGGCCATTTTACCGTCGCCGGCTTTTGCCTCCAACGATATTCCACTCCAACAGGCTCAAATCACCAGCCGGCCGCCCACTGAGCTCTGGCACGTCACGCTGGAAATGGATCTGGATACCCTTTTTTCACAAAAGCGGACCAACAACTACCTGCCCGCTAAATTCTCCTTTAAGAATGAAAACGGAGAAATGGTGGAATGGGACATACAGGTGCGCTGCCGGGGCCGTTTTCGGAGAATGAAATGTGAATTCCCACCTTTAATGCTGAAGTTTCCCAAAAAGCAGATGAAAGCGGCTGGTTTCGGCAAGCACAATGATGTGAAACTGGTCACGCATTGCGCAACGAGCAAACAGGCCTGGGAAAACCTGTTCAGAGAATATCTCACTTATCAACTCTACGCCGAACTGTCACCGGTAAACCTGGAGACCCGACTGCTGCGGATCACCTATCGCGATACGGGCAGCGGTGAAGAAATGGTCACTTACGGTATCTATATTGAAGATGTAGACGCACTGGCTGAGCGGTTTGATGCCAAAAAATGCAAGGACTGTTTCGGTATGGGAGCCTCCAGCTTCGATCAGCAAAATCTGCAGACACATGATCTTTTTCAATACATGATCGGAAACACAGACTGGTCGGTGGCTACCATGCGTAATCTGAAGATCCTGGCACCGAAGAACGAAGCAGCCAAATATATGGTCGCACCGTATGACTTTGATTTCTCAGGACTGGTTAATGCCGATTATGCCCGCCCCAATCCTGATTATCAGCAAATGGATATCCGGGAACGGATCTATCTTGGAGGGAATTGGCCGGCGGGAGAATGGGCTTCCACCCTGAAGCTTTTTCAGGATAAACGATCCGCATTGATGGAGATCGTTGATCAATTTGAAATGCTCAGCCGGAAAGCCCGGAAAGACATCCGTAAATTCCTGGATGATTTTTACGATGAGCTGGACGACGGCTTCGTACCAAAGAATCAGTATTTCTGATATTGGAGTGATTTAAATGTTAAAAACAGATTTTTCCCCCCGGAAATCTCCTTTTACCGTACTTTTGCTTTTCTACGTTCACATTCGTTTAACCTTTGAATCACGAAAATCGCCAAGTATGAAGAACGTTTTACTCATCCTTATAATCCTTATTGGTTACACCCGTCTTGCTGAAGCACAAAACTGTACTCCGGATAAGTCTTTGCCGGATTCAGTGATCGTTTTCCCACTGCCTTACCAGGATACCATACCGGGAACCGGCATCATGGACACAGCCTGTGTAAATAGTTATTTTGAAACAGTCATTCAGTTTCAAATACCCGCAGAATACGAATCCCCATTTGGTACGATTCCCATCAATTCCGTGGATGTGGCTACCGAAGGTGCAGTGCAGGATGCACCAGCGGGTTTTGATTATGTCTGTAACCCGCCGAACTGTGTTTTCCAGAAAGATTCCACCGGTTGCATTGTACTGTTTGGTACACCGGATGTGGGTTCGGAAGCGGTATACGATCTGAAGATATCTATCCTTATCCGTTCTCTGATCGATGTGCCGCTGACCCTGCCGGACGGAGCTTTGGTAACGGGCAACTACTTCCTGCATGTTAAAGAGGAAGGCTATGCCGGATGTACGCCGCTGGCTACCCGTGAGTTTCTCAACGATTATATTACGCTGACCAATGTACCCAACCCTTTTGGTGATCATACCGAGATCCGGGTCTCTTCTTTGCTGAGCGGTAATTTCTCTTTTGGGGTGTTCAATATGCTCGGCCAAAGAGTACATCAGCGTTCCGTATACCTGAATGAAGGGGCCAATTTCCTTCCTTTTGACGGCAGCCGGTTGAGTAATGGTATGTACCATTATGTGCTGCACAATCAACGTGGACTGGTGAGTGGAAAGATGATGATCAATCGTCAATAATTTAGAGTAGTCAGTCTGTCAGTCATAAGTCGTAAGTCAATCAAGTCAGTGGTAAAATGAAATGAATTAGTCCGGCTTGCTGTAAATTGAAGGCTTCGATCTCGGTAATCTCGTTTTGTTGCACTACATTTTAGCACTTATCACTTTGACTTACGACTTACGACTGACAACTTACGTCAATTAGTAGCGATTTGCTAAACTTCAATCCCAAACTATGACCAGAAAACTTACCCTTCTTTTCTTCTTTTCGGCAAGCTGCCTTTTTGCTTATAGCCAGACCGGATGCCCCGGCTGCATCGTCAACCTCCCGGATACCCTTTCAGCGGATACGATCTATCTCAGCGATGCTCCCAGCGGACAGGCCGGGGTGTATTATGAAGGAGATCTGAGTTTCCGGATGCCAAAAACTACTACTCCCGTAACTGCCATCGATCCGGATGTGCCTCCGGGCCTGACCATCAGTAAGATCACGATCAGCGGCGTTTCCAATGTGCCGCCCGGATTAAGCTGGGAGCCGAGCCAGATGGAATTCAATACCTCCGATGGGGAGACCGATGGCTGTGTTCGCTTCTGCGGCGTCCCTCTGCAACCGGGATTATACATGGTGGATGTGATCATTACGGCTCGCCTGGTGATCATCGATCAGACGGCCAGTTTTACGGTACCCATTTTGATCGAACCCGCTGAAAGCACCACCGACGGTTTCAATATGGTGAATAATTCCGGCTGCGGCTCCGTACAGGTGAGTTTTGAGAACAATGTACCTTCCAATGGGAAAGTGGGATATAGTTACAACTGGGACTTCGGTAACGGCGTAACATCCACAGACGAAAACCCCGCTGATCAATTATACGATCTTCCCGGCGAGTACCCGGTGCAATACCAGGCCAAGATCGATACCACCGGCTATTTTCTGACCCGGGTGAATATCAATGCCGTAGATTGTAATGATCTGTTGGGCGGCCGCCCCGATCTTAAGCTCAATATATTTAATCCGGCCGGTGATCTGATCTATGTATCCGACATCATTACCAATGCGCATGTACCGGTTGCTTATGAATTGAATTTGCCGTTGGAAGAAGGAAACTATGCGCTGGCCGTAACGGATGATGATAGCGGACTTGGAGGTGCCGATGATCAGTGCGGGACCGTGACGTTCAACCGGAATACCACCGGAAATCTTTCCGATGGTGGTCTGGCTTTGACCATGGAGATCCTGCATCCAGTAGATATTATCACTTCTACGGGTACGGTCTATGTGTACGATCAGCCCGATCCGCCTTTAATCACCGCGCCTTTTGAAAGCCCTTTGTGTGAGGGTGATACCGTGCAGCTGATCGCAGATTATACGGAGCATATTCAATGGTATCGGGATAGTGTGCCGGTACTGGGCGGAACGGGAGATACGCTCGTGGTTACACAAAGTGGTAGTTACCGGGTGGTGTATACTTCTCCGGATGGTTGTATCAGCATGTCTGAGGAAATGCCCGTTTCATTTGGTAAACTACCGGAGACCGTTTCTTTTGTTAACGAAAACAATGAAGAGAGTTTGTTTGATCCGGACAAACTTCCCGAATCGTATCAGATCAATTGGTATCAGAACGGGGATCTGCTGGAAGGTTTTAATGAAACGACTTATTGTATCGATTCTGATGCGACCTATACTATTGAGGTAGTGGATCTAAGTACTGAATGTTCGGCTTCCTACTCGCAGGCAATTACATTCGATCCGGACTATCCCAATTGTGTTTCTCCCGTTATTGATCAATTGCCGAATGGAGTAGCATCGGTACAGATTTTTCCGAATCCTACATTGGGTCCATTGCATTTGGTGGTCAATACCAACAGCGGAATGGAGGTGGAATTAAGTCTGTATTCGTTAACTGGTCGCCGTATACAGGTGGAGACGAAGCAACTCATAGCCGGGAAACAGGATTTTTCCTTTGAACTGGGAGCGGTACCTGCTGGAATGTATATTCTTTCTTTTAGCAGGGGAGGAAAAACAAAAAACTGGCGTATAGTAAAAGCTAAATAGCCTGTTCACTATTTTATAAATTTAACTAAACGCATCTAAATTATTTCAAGAGTTGGTCATCTAAAGTTCATACATTGTGGAATTATATGATCTTAATAAACTCCATTATTTACCATTTTAACTCTGATTAAATGAAGAAAGCGACTTTCTTAATTACCTCTCTGATTGCTCTGATGTTCATCGGGTGTTCACCGAAAATATACATGAGCCCAGATGCAAAAACTTTATCAAGTAGTCATCAAACGATAGCGGTTGCTCCTCCTAAAGTATCGATCGCAGCGCGGAAAAAGGTCGATGCTGAGGCGATCAAGGAACAGCAAAAAACGGAGTCTAACAATTTCCAGAAGGAAATGTACAGCTGGCTATTGAAAAGGAAGATGCAAAACCGGATCTTCGTAGAGATCCAGGACGTAGAAACTACCAATGCCCTCCTGCAAAAGGCTGGCTATGGTGAAAATGCAATGACACCGGCGGAGATCTGCGCAGTATTGGGTGTAGATGGTTTAATTACCTCAAATTATTCCTTATCGAAGCCTATGTCGGAAGGAGGCGCTATCGCACTTGGCCTTCTGGTCGGTGCCTGGGGATCAACTAACCAAACTACCGTAACACTGGAAATTCATGATGCAGCGCAAAAAAAGATGATCTGGAACTACAACCATAAAGCATCAGGCAGTGTTGGCAGCTCTTCGGCCCAACTGGTAGATGCCCTGATGAGAAACGCTAGCAAGAAAATGCCTTATACTAATTAAAGCTAACTGCTGACCCTGAATGCGCCGTATCCACAATGCTGTAGATACGGCGCATTATTTTGGGTCTCCCTGAAAACGCCTTAGGCGTTCTAAAATCGAGCTAATCCGAATAAAATTTCCGGGAAGAACTTTGATAAATTCCCGGTCAGGAAGCAAACTCAAATGCTTTCAAATAAGCCGCATCCACTTTTGCACTTTCAATCGGTGTCGAATTCTCGTATAATTCTTGTTCTACGATGTAGTATTCCATGCCGTTTTCCTTAGCCACTTTAAGGATGGTGGGGAAATCGATCTGTCCAGTGCCAAGGTCACAGGATGCATCATGAACGTCAGATCCGACCCCTTTCTTACGATCTTTTACGTGGCATAAACGCCAGCGGTTCGGATACTTTTTGAGGTAGGCAATGGGATCTGCGCCACCAGTGACTACCCAGTAGATGTCCATTTCAAAGTCAACCAGTGCCGGATCGGAATTGTCCATCATTACATCCTGCGGTATCTGGCCCTCCTGTTCAATGAAGGAATATCCGTGATTATGGTAAGCGAAGCGCAGACCATTCTCTTTACAGATGGCACCTTTCTCATTGAATTTTTCCGCCAACATCTTGAATTTGTCAATGGAATCCTGAGGGCCTTCCCAGGGTGAGATCAGATACTTCATGCCGATCTCCCCGGCTTGTGCCGCCTTTTGCTCAAAGTTTTCATTCACATTGCAGTGAGTAGAGATCATGTTCAGACCCAGTTCGTCCAGATAGGCTTTCCATTCTGTGGGCGACATACCCCAGAAAATACCCTGGTCGCCTTCATATCCTTCGATCTGGGTGTATCCCATATCCGCTATTTGTTTCAGAACCCCTTTGACGTCCTGCGGGAATACGTCCCGTAGGGTATAGAGTTGTAGTCCAAAAGCACCGATAGCAGGTTGGGTGGCCATGGTCATGCCCTCTCCATGGTCTTCCATATCAGCATCGGAAGACGACTGATTATTACAGGCCCATTGGGGTAACAAGAGTCCACCGGTAGCCAGGAGTCCGGCTGACTGCACAAATTTACGACGATTGTATTGCATGAATTGTATGGTTTATTGATTTAGAAATTGAAATTGGAGTCGAAGAAATGGATATACGATCAAACCGGGTATTCCCATTCTCCCCGATAGTCCCGGCTCAATAATTTGTTCGCTTCCGGGTCATTCAGAATCACTTCCTTTTCACCGTCCCATTCTATACTGCGTCCCAGTTTATAAGAGATCATGCCCAGCATACTGATATTGGTGGCCAGATGTCCATGTTCGATATCGCAGACCGGCCTTTCCCCGCTTTCAATAGACTGGCGGAAGTTGGCCCACAACTCTTTGATATTCTGTTTGTCCGGATCATGCAGCTGAGGTTGTACATTAATGATCTCGGCGTTCTTTCCTTTGGGGTAGAACGTCCATCCGTCGAGCCAACCCATGTGAAAAGTACCTTCTGTGCCGTAGAACATACAGCCGACATTGTGGTCCATGTACGCACTAGGGGCACATAAGCGGTGTTCCCAATTGAGGGTGAAATCTTCAAATTCGAAAATGGCTAATTGAGTATCGGGAGCATCGGTATTGTCGGAGCGAACGTAGCGGTCGCCGGTAGAGAAGATCCTTTTGGGATAGCGCTCCTCCGTCCACCACAACACTTGGTCGAACCAGTGAATGCCCCAGTCGCCGATGGTACCGTTGGCAAAATTGAGAAACTGGCGGAAACCCCGGGGATGGATCTTGGGGTTATAGGCGGTTTCCGCAGCGGGCCCCACCCAGAAATCCCAGTTGAGACCTGCGGGCGGTTCGGCATCCGGAACGGATTCACCGGCTCCCTGTCCGTAGTAAATGAAGCATTTGACCTGACTGATCTTACCCACTTTTCCCGATCGCAAAAACTCCATCCCGGAAATGTTGTGCGGTGATACCCGCCGGTGCGTACCAACCTGCACCGTCCGTTCATTATCCCGGGCAGCTCTTAAAATAGCTTTTCCTTCTTTTTGGGTATGACCGATGGGTTTTTCTACATAGACGTGAGCGCCTTGCTTAATGGCTGCTATGGCACAGAGCGCATGCCAGTGATCGGGTGTGGCTACAATGACGATCTCCGGTTTTTCCTGCGCCAGCATTTCCCGGAAATCTTCGTATAGTTTCGGCTGGTCACCTTTCAGTTTTTTGACTTCCTCCTGTGCCGAAGTCCGGGCCGATTGATCTACATCACATAAGGCCACGACCTTACACTCGCCAAAAGCCATCGCTTCCCTAAGAATATTCATGCCCCACCAACCGCAACCGATCAGGGCGAGTTTGTAATTCTTAACTTTGGAAAGGGCAGGTATTAAGGGCAGTGCAGAAAGCGCAATGCCCGTGTTTTTTACAAATTGTCTGCGATCCATTGGTTATCGTTTTGTTTAAAATACAGCTTCTAAGTAAAAGTATTTAAAAAATTGGAGTACTGGCCGGGATTTTAACCGATAATCAATAGTAAGGTCGGATCATGGCTGTTTAACACCATTCACCCAAAGCTCCAGATCTGCCAACCTGCCTTTGGGAGCCACTTCCCAATTAATACCTTGCGGCACCTCACACTCCATCCAAAGATGGTTGCCGCGGATTTCCCAACTCACATGGATCTCACCTCGTGGATGAGGAACGGTACCTTTTGCCCAATTGATCGAAGCGGTTTGAGGTGCGATGATCAGTTGGTCAGGATCGGAGGGGTGCGGCCAGCCCAGATCGACACCCAGTACCTGCGTGGTGAGGTAATAGGTGGGAGCTGCACTCCAGGCATGACTCAGGGTGCCGATCCCGGTATCATCAAAATTCTCCCAGGTGGTATCATCGTGTTTGTAGATCATTTCTCCCCAATGCTTTCGTACGAACTGCTCTGCTACTTCAGGCATGCCCTGATCGTAGAGAGCTGCAAGTACGTAAAAGGAACCGTAGGGTGTGGTCTTTTTCCGGCGGCTGATCGAACCAATGTCTTTCAGTTCTTCAGCGATGTAGGGAAAAATGTGTCCATTCTGGTCCGTATCCGTGATGCCGGCGAGATAGGGCCAGACGGAGGAGATGGGGTAGTGATGGTTGATGGTTGTATCCTGTTGAATGCCATCCCGGTAGGCCATCTTTGCCGGATCCCACAGTTCTTCCTTTATGGAGCGGGAAAGCTCTGCAGCTGCCTGCGTGTAAAAACTAACGGCCTGGGGTTGGTCTAATTTACCGGCCAGCCTTGCCATATTTTGACAGGCCCGGGTGAGTATAGCCTGGAAAGCAGTATTGGTTACATCCTGTTTCGTGATCTGTGTCCATTCAATAAAAACGCGATCATTGTGAATGAGGCCCTGCTCATTTCTTTTCTCTAGTTCATCCCCGATCAGTTTTTCGTAATGTGGGAATAATTCCTCTGCAAAAGCCAGATCTCCGGTGCGATCGACATACCACATCAATGCCTCCAAGGTAAGCAAAGGATAATCTTCGAGTAGGGCGATCTCATCCGGGTGTTTGGTCTTTCCCTCATAAAAAAGCTCCCGATACATATCCTGAAACAGCGCAATGGAACGTTTGACAAGGCGCAGATCACCGCTGCCGGCCAGCGTGACGGCCATTTGCGGCAGCATATCTCCGGCATAGAGCCCTCTTTCCCGAAAAGGGGTATCTGTATAGCTGTCTTCTGCGCAAACCCTTAAAGTACGCCAGCCCATCTGCCAGATTTGATCCATTAACGGATCTGAACAGGCGAACTCTCCGATCTGCTTGAAAGGATAGATCTGATTAATTACCCGAACTTTTTTGATCGTGACCGGACCCGTGGCATGACGGATATTGACCTGGAGGTATCGCAGACCGTAGGGCTTGAAGGTTTCCATCCGGCCGCTGCCGCCGGCAGTAATGTGCCGGGCAGTCATATAAAGGCCGTTGCGCTTCATGATATTTACCTGACGCCCCAGCAGGTCTTCCGTAAAACCGACATCCAGGATAGTACCCGCCGGTGCCTCGTAATCGATCGCGATTCGCCCCAGTTTTTTATATCGAAAATCGTAGACGAGGCCTGTTGGGGCGCCGTCAGCGATTGCTATATCATCCGGAACCCACCCGGGAAATGGCAAGGACGCTCCCGCACTTCTCCAGGACATATCGATGGCCGGGTTGCCTCCATCGTATCCGGTTCGCGGCAACCATTCGGTTTCCAGCTTTTGGTGCAGATCCATTTGATAAAGATCCAGCGCGTCTGCTTCTTCAGGCAGGAATGGACCCCCAATGCGAAAACGTACAGGATCTTTGAAGGTTTTGGATGGCGAAAGGGCTAATTCCAAATTCTTTGGCACTGACATCAGGAAAGCCCATTTACCGAATATCGTATTGCTACGGATAAGCAGATAGTTCCAGCCCTTTTTCAGAGAGAGGTCCAGTTGCCGGCGTTGGGGACTTACCGGGTCGGCTGCTTGCATGCTTAAGGGACCTTTTCCATTGAGGAAGTACTGACCATCGGTAACTCCAACTTTTACTTCCTGCTCTTTGGGGGAATATATGTTCGTATAGGCAAAGAAAGCAGCACGGGTTCGGGAATCGATCCATCTCAAATCAGGCTGAAGCACCTGAAAACTATAGATCTCCTCCTTTTCTTCCAGCCGGAAAGCCTCCACCAGGCGTTGCGGCCGATATTCCTGCTGGCTTAATGGCGGAATACTTCGGAGTACTAATGGCCCCCAACTCTCCTGCCAGTCTACTTTGACCACATCCTGCCAGTGGTCATCTTCCTCGTAATCCGCCTGCTCCCAGCCGGCGACTTCCCGGTCTGCATTGGCATCATATACCTCCATTGGGCCCAATGCAAAATTCATTCTGGGGCCCTGGGCATCGTAAGCTTTGCTTTGATAGGCTTTCCAGTTACCCGGCGTAGTGAGTGTTATATCCTGATCTTCAGTGGTAATGTTTCCCCAGACAATGAGCCCGGGGCGATGCCGACGCAATTGAAAAGTAGAGGTGCCGTTGTTCAATACTTTTAAAGCGATAACATTTTCTCCCGCTTGCAAAAAAGGTGTCAGATCATAGTGATCATATTCCGGGTGTTCCGGATAAAAACGGGCTGGTCCGAAATTGACAAAATTACCGTTTACCAGCAGGTGATAACGACTGTCGGCGAAGAGATAGATATCGGCATCGTCGACCGGAGTAGTCAACTCAAAACTGGTGCGGAAATAGGCAAGCTGAAAGCGGGTCTGTGTAGTGTCATTAGTCCAAACATAAGCTGCATCCCCAGAAGGAGGCTGCGACTGTGCCGATAAGGGGGCATTGCAACTCAGTAAAAGTATAAGAGCGAAAATCAGATGTGGGTTCTTCATTTTGTGTTTTGATTCGATGAATGCAAACCCAAAATACAAGAAAACCTACTATTTACTTTCCTGCACTATCTTTTAAAGAACTTAACGGCATAACGTCCGTCGGCTTCCAGGAAGTTGATCTGAACAATGTACATCCCACTACTGAGTTGGCTAATATCCAGCAACTGGAAGTACTCATTTTGACTCTTAAAGCCTTTTTTCTCCCAAACCAGCCGGCCGTCATATCGATAGATCTGAATGTACAGATCTCCTCTGTCCTTTTCATTGCGAAGGAATACCTTAAGTTCATCGAGTGCCGGATTGGGGAAAACCACCAGATCCGACAAGGAAGAGTTGTCTATCGAGAGAGAGGAAATAAAAGTATTGTTCTTTTCGGTGACCTCGATGATCTCGTTGTCTGAATCGATCACTGCTTTCAGAAAATAATCGCCGGTACCCAGCACAATGGGGAAGTCAAGGGCAAAATCCAGGGAAATCTGGCGTTCACCGGGAGTGAGTTCTATGCGTTCTTCGTGAAGAAGAAAACCGACCTCATCTTCCTTTTGAGCCAGCGATATCCTTAAGGTGGCTTCATAGGTTTTTTTCAGATTGGACAGGGAAATGTCAAAGGTCGCATCGATTTTCTGATCAGAGCGAATAGATAATTGACCAACCTGGGAGCTGATCGCAAAATCGGGGTAGAAATCACATTTACTGACGAGATACGCGTTCTCATCTTCATGTACGGATTCGATAACCGCCAGTTGCTCGGCCGAAAAAAATCGCACGCAGGAGGAAGGAGCGTAAGACATAAAGTTATTGACCGGTGGAACGTAGCTTTCTCCTTTGGGATCAGTTATTTTGCCGACGTAAGAACAGCCAGACATCAGGTTTGGAGTACCCAAATTGGGATCGGCGGGTGTGTCACACAGCAGATCACCGGCAACTTCACAATTGGTGCCGTCTACGTATTCCCGCCCAAAGGAAGTCTCGTGTGTATGATACAAGCCATAGAAATGACCCAGCTCATGGATCAGGGTTGCCCCATCGGTAGCACACCCCTTATTCATCATCACGTAGCGACTTTCTTCTGTATTGAAAAAT